>JAVBRW010000432.1:0-10596 GCA_031547475.1 Planctomycetota bacterium | reverse complement strand
GCAGGGAACGTTCGGGAACGATCGCTATGGCGCGGAGGAGATCGCCCAATCCATTCTCGGCGGCATCGGCGTCGGCTACCGGTTCATCGATTGCGCGCCCGTTTACCGCAACCAGCCGGAGATCGGCCGTGTTCTGCGCCAGGCCATGCGAATCGGTGTGAAACGGGAGGAACTGTTCATCACTTCCAAGCTGTGGAACGACAAACACGCCCCGGCGGACGTTCTGCCCGATCTGCGAAACACGCTGGCCGATCTCGGGCTCGAGTACCTGGACATTTTCTTCATCCACTGGCCCTTCGCCACCGCCCACGCTCCCGGCGTGGCCGGCGACAGCCGATCGCCCGACGCCAGGCCGTACAGCCACGACGAGTATATGGCGACCTACCGGGAGTTGGAGAAAGCGGTGGGCGCGGGGCTGATCCGGCACATCGGCACTTCGAACATGACGATCCGAAAGATGAAACCGGTGCTGGCCGATGCCGCCATCCGGCCCGCCGCCAACCAGATGGAAATGCACCCGTGCTTCGCCCAGCCCGAGTTTTTCGCTTATCTGGCGGCCGAAAAAATCCAGCCCGTCGCCTTCTGTCCCATGGGCTCTCCCGGCCGGCCGGCCCGCGACACCGATCCCGGCGATGTGCACGTTCTTTCCCATCCCGCCGTGGTTGAGGTCGCCCGGGCGCGGAACATCCATCCCGCCGAAGTGTGCGTCAAATGGGCGATCAAACGGGGGCAGATTCCCATTCCCTCCTCCATCCGCCGCGCCGAATACCTGGCCAATCTGCGCGCCGCGGTGGAGAACCCGCTTACCGACGCGGAAATGGCCGCCCTGGCGGCGGCCGATTGCGGCTGCCGTCTGATCAAGGGGCAGGTGTTTTTGTGGCAGGGCGCGGAATCGTGGCGGGAGTTGTGGGATGAGGGCTAGCCGGTTGTTTCGGGGGACGTCCGAGGGGGTGATGGATAAGCGAATTGATAATGAAAAATTAAGAATGAATAATGAATGGGTTAATGGATTAATGAACAATTGAACCCTTTGCAAGGTTTGTATTGTCAATTAATCCATTAACCCATTCATTATTCATTCTTAATTTTTCATTATCTATTCATGCAATCAATTCCGACGCATTTTCATCCATGCGCGGCGGCAATCTATTTCTTCGCTTCCGCCTTCAATTCCGCGACGATGGAGGAATCCATGCTGGCGGCGATGTTGGGATAGTTTTCCTGGGGAATCATGCCCAGCCTGGTGAAGAACTCGCCGATGTCAACCATGAACCCGCCGAACTTGTTGCCCGGCTCAAGGAGCGTTTGCAGCGTATTATAGGATTTCTGAGTGATCTCGTAGTTCATGATCTGCTCGTTCACAGTCTTGCCTTCCTCGGCGTACCACTTCATGCCGAGGCTGCGGCGCAGTTCCGGATCGTCGTTCAGATCCTTGGAAGCCCGGTAGTAGCAGTCGAGAAACGCTTTCACGTCTTCGCGCCGTTCGGCCACGACATCCTTCTGGGCGTAGTTGGCGTCGACGATGGGTTGGCCGGTCGCGCTGACCAGATCGCAGGCGGCCACGTAGCCCATCCCGAGCAACTGGTTGGAATAGGGCGGCGTGCTGGACACCATGTCGCCCTGCCCGGCGTGGAACGCCTGCAGCGCCTGGGCGAAGTCCATGGACACCATGTCGAAATCGTCAGCCGTCAGGCCGAGCGCTTCGACATATTTGATGGCGATGTACTGGGCGCTGGTGGCGGAGGGACCAAGTATTTTGGCGCCCTTCACTGTCTTGGCGTCGCCCAGCAGTCCCTTCTTCGGGCCCGGGGTCTTGGCGTAGATGCTGTCCGGCCGGACGAAAACGCCGTCGCCGCTCATCGAACGGATGCCGTCGCCGATGTATTTGTAGGCGCCGGTGGACAACGCGTGCACCGTCGCCAGGCCGCTCACCGCCAGATCGAGCTTGCCCGCGGCCATCGCCTCGTTGATCGGCGCGCCGGTGGCGAAAATGAGGATTTCCACATCAAGGCCGACATCCTTGAAATACCCCGCCTCGCGGGCGCGCTGCACCGGCAGGCCGAGGTGGTTGGCCATGGTGCCGACAATCAGTTTCTTCCCCGACAGCTTGTACTTCTTCTCGCCGGCGGAGCCGATGCCGGACAGGGCGGCGACGGCCAGCGCCGCGACCAGCAACAACGACACGGTTCTACGCATGATACTCCCCTTTCACGAAATGGCGTTCGACCACAGCGGTCAAAATCCGAAATTGCGCCCGAGCGAGAAATCCCGGTTGCGCAGAATGGCGTTGTCGCAATCCCGCTTGACCAGTTCGTGTTTCAGATCCCGGTGGCGCGGATCGTTCCACAGGTTGTCGAACTGGTCGGGATCGTGTTTCATGTCATACAGTTCGCCGTAGCTTTCGCCGTGGTAGACGACGATCTTGAACCTGCCGTCGTAATACATGGTCGCGTACAGGTCCTGCTGCGCCTTGAACAGCGCGCCGTAATATTCGGTGTAGACCGCGTTCTTGTGCGTGTGCGGATCGCTTTCGCCCTTCAGGAGGCCGGCCAGCGATTTCCCCTGCATGGCGGGCGGGACGGGATAGCCGTTCAATTCGAGGAGGGTGGGCGCGATATCGACCAGTTCGACCAGCGCATTCGAAATCACGCCCTGTCTGATCAGGCCGGGGCAGGAGAAGATGAGCGGCACGCGCACCATTTCGTCGTAGAAATAGGCGCCCTTCCAGTGCAGGCCGTGATCGCCGTTCATTTCGCCGTGATCGGAATGGAAGATGATGATGGTGTTTTCGCGGAGATGGTTCTCGTCCAGGAAATCGAGCAGCCGGCCGAACTGATCGTCGATGAGCAGAATCTGCGCCAGATAGTCGCGGCGCAGTTCCAGCTGCTCCTCGTCCGTCATGCCGACGACCGAATCGGCCGCGCCCTCCTGCCCGCCCCGGATGTAGTCCTGGAGGTAGTGGGGCGGCTTGTTGTCGTGTTCGCCTTCGCGCCACACCGGCATGGCCAGTTTGGCGATGTCCAGCTTGTCCTTGTACGCCTGGGGCGGATCGAGCGGCGGATGCGGATCGAACGGATTGACCGACATGAGCCAGGGCTTGTCGCCGCATTCCTTGATGAAGCGTATCGTCTCGTCCACGCACCAGGTCGTCTGGTGGTACTCGGCCACCGGGCCGACTTCCTTGCCGGAAAAGCCGGGCGTGGGCTGGGGGGGCCAGGCGGCGAGGGACAGGAATTTGCCGCCGTAGATGTCGGCCCACTTGACGCGCTTTTCCTCTTTCAGCCATTCCTGGTAGCGGTTGACGCCGGCCGGCCAGTCGTCGTGGGGATGATGGCTCCATTGGTAAAACGAGTAGGCGTCGTCGGTCCGGAGCTCCTCGTCCCGCTGGGCGGCGGTCAGGTGCAGCTTGCCCGCCAGGCCGCAGGCATAGCCCTTGTCGGCCAGCATGCGGGTGACCAGCACTTCGTCCCGGGAGAAGGTGTCGTTCCCGTTGTAGCTCGCCTTGGTCGAGCGGGGATAGCGGCCGGTCAGGAACGAGGCGCGGCTCGGGGTGCATACCGGACACTGGCAGTAGGCCTGTTGGAAGGCGACGCCCTCGCGGACGAGCCGATCGATGTTCGGCGTCTCGATTTCCTTGTACCCGAGGGCGGAAATCGTGTTGTAGCGCTGCTGATCGGTGCAGAACCAGATGATGTTTTTCGGTTTCGTTTCGGACATGGCGTCCAACCTTTCCTCGCGGGCGAGTCGGCCCTGTTTCTATTTCAGTTCCTCGTCGAAGCAGACCGCGACCTTGCCGCATTTCCCGGCCGCCATCAGCTTGTAGGCGTCCGCCGCCCGGTCGAGCGGGAAGCGGTGGGTGATCAGGCTGTCGGGGTGGATGTTCCACGCCACCAGCCGCTCCACCAGCTCTTCCATCAGCCAGGTGCTGGTCACCCACGAGCCGTAAATTGTCTTCTGATCGTGGATGATGTCGGGGCTGGGGTTGAACTGGACCGTCCCGCCCTCCCCGACCATGGCGATTCTTCCCCACTTCCTGGTTCCCTGGATGCACAGCAGCCTGCCCTTGTCGCTGGCCGAGCAGTCGACCGCCCGTTCGCAGCCCATGCCGCCGGTTGCCGCCATGATTTTCGCCAGCGTGTCCGGGCCGGCGACGAACGCCTCGTCCGCCAGTCCCGCGCCCTTGGCGATGGCAAGGCGGTCCTCCACCGTATCGACGCCGATGGTATGGTGGGCGCCCAGCGCCTTCGACAGCATGAGGGCGGCGAGGCCGACCGGGCCGAGGCCGACCACCATGACGGCATGGTTGCCCGATATGCCGATCTTCTCCAGCGCCTCGTAGACGGTGCCGAAACCGCACGCCACCTGCGCCCCGTCGCCGTAGGTGAGGGAGTCGGGAAGCTGAATCAGATCCTTTTCCTCGACCAGCATGTAGGGGGCCATGCCGCCGTCCCGCTGCCAGCCGTAGGCACGGCGGAATTGGGCGCTCTGGCAGGAAATCATGTAGCCGCGCCGGCAGTCGTTGCAGATGCCGCAGCCGGAGATGTGGTAGACGATGCCCCTATCGCCCTCCTTGAAGCGCCGCATGCCGGGGCCGCATTGGACGATTTGGCCGCTCGCCTCGTGGCCGCACACCACGTTCTGGTAGCCTTCCGGCCCTTTCCCGAGGTGTTCGCGGTAAATGGCGCGGATGTCGGAACCGCATATGGTGCTGACCTTGGTGCGCACCAGCACTTCGCCGTGGCCGGGCTTCGGGACGGGTATGTCGCGCATTTCCACGGTCGAGTCGCCGGGAAGGAACGCGGCGGACATGGTGTGAGGGATCCTGTTTGTCATGACTGCTCCTGCTTGCTTGATGTCAGTATGCGGGGTGCGGACGCACTGCGAGAATGGAGTTGGAAAGAGCTGTTGGCGTACTCTGGTATTGTAGCCCGCGCCAACGTTTCCGCAATTCCCAAATTCCGAATATTTGTTACCATATTGCGAACGGCCGCGTTTTGTGCAAAATACGTTCCCTGACACGAAACGCGGCAGAACAAGGGAAGGAGGCGGCCGTGCGGCATAAGCACTACAACATCAATCTCGCCCTCGGGTTCGACGAGCGCTACGATCACCGCATTGCCATCGGCATCATCCGTTTCGCCCGCTCCCGCAGCGATTGGCGCCTGATCGGCAACGCCCGTTTGTGGAAAAGCAACCCGGAAAGCCCCGCCGATCGCCCCCACGGCATCATCGCCCGCATCACCAACCGCGAGGAACTGGCCCGGTTTCTGGCGTACAAGGTGCCGATTGTCGACATCGCCGACGCCTTCGACGATCGCCGGCTGTTCCGCGCCCTGAACGACGACCGCATGACCGGCCATCTGGCGGGCCGCCATCTGGTTGCCTGCGGTTTCCGCCATTTCGCCTATGTCGGCATAGACGAGGTCTCGTGGTCCGGCAACCGTTTGTGGGGACTGGACAAGGCGACCGGGGAGTGCCGCCAATCGGACCTGCACGTTTTCCGCGTCGGCGTCTCGTGGCTGAAGCGGGAATACCGGCTGGATCGCCTGGCCAACTGGCTGAAGAAACTGCCGCTTCCCTGCGGCGTGATGGCGGCGAACGATCTGCTCGGCTACCGCATCAGCGTGGCGGCGGCCATGGCCGGCCTGTCCATCCCCAACCAATTGGGCGTCATCGGCGTGGACAACGAAGCGCTGTTCTGCGAACTGGCGCAGCCGTCCCTGACCTCCATCCTGTGCGACTGCGACCGCATCGGCTGGGAGGCGGCCAACCTGCTGTGGCGGGCCTTGAACAAGGAGGCTCCCGTCCGCACCATAATCGTCCCGCCGCTCGAGGTGGCGCAGAAGGAAAGCACCCGCATCGCCGTCGGCGAGGACGAAACGGTGCGGAGCGTGCGGAAATACATCAGGGAGAACATCGGTTCCGGCGTCAACGTCGCCGAGGTCGCGGCCGCGTTTCCCCTGTCGCGGCGCACGCTGGAAAAGCATTTTCGCCAGCAGAGCGGCCAAACGCTGAACCAGGAGATCGTGGCGGCCAAACTGGAGAAGGCGTGCCGGCTTCTCGAGCAGGGCATGCGACCCGTCGCGGTGGCCAAGGGGAGCGGCTTTTCCACCCTCCAGCATTTCTATTTCACCTTCCGGAAATTCATGGGCATGACGCCGCTGGCATATGGGAAGCGCGCGGCGGCGGAAAATCTGGAAAGCATGTATTGAGGAATTTCGAAATCCCGGAGACGCATGGGCGACGATATGCGAAACGCGGCGGCGGTACGGAAGGCCACTCTCATCGGAGTGAGCGCCATTGTCATTTGGAGCCTGGTCATCGGGATGATCCGCACTGTGACGCAGGCGCTGGGGCCGGTCGGCGGCTCGGCCATGATATACACGGTCAGTTCCGCCATCCTTATTTTTGTCGCGGGCTTCCCGAACATCCGCGCGTTTCCGCGCGCCTACCTCTATTACGGAACCCTCATGTTTTGCCTGTACGAAGTCTGCTTCTCCCTCTCCCTGGCCTACGCGCACAGCAGCCGGCAGACGGCCGAGGTGGGCATGGTGAATTACCTGTGGCCAAGCCTCACGGTCTTGTTCACGGTTGTTTTCAACCGGATGAAACCGGGGTATCTGCTCATTCCCGGCATAGTGATCGCCGTTCTCGGAATAGCCTGCATCCTCGGCGGCGACAAGGGGCTGGACATCGGGGAAATGCTCCTGAACATCCGGGACAACCCGTTCAGCTATTCCCTCGCCTTCGTAGGCGCCCTGCTCTGGTCCGGGTACTGCACGCTCACCAACAAGATCGCGGCCGGGAGCAACGGCATAACCTTCTTTTTCATGCTCACCGGCGCGGCTTTGTGGGTCGCGTACCTTTTGGGCGACAACCCGCCGATGCAGTTCAGCCCCGTCGTCGTCCTGCACCTGGCCGTGGCCGGCATGGCGATCGGCCTGGGCTACGCGGCCTGGAACATCGGCATTCTCAACGGCAACATGACCATACTCGCCACCGCGTCCTATTTCACCCCGGTTCTCTCCTCCCTTTCGACGGCGCTGGTGCTGGGCGCCCCGCTGTCCTTTTCGTTCTGGCAAGGCGCCTTGATGGTGTGCGCGGGCTCCCTCCTGTGCTGGATTTCGACCCGATAAATCACTTGTCAGATTCCCCTGCCCCACGCCCCGTCGAAGGCGAACTCCCCGATTTCCCGCCGCGAGCGGGGCGAGGTTTCGGCCTCGCGGTGGCGGTCGACCTCGAGCGTTTCCGGACTGCCGTGGTAGCCGATGGCCACCATGGCCACCGGCTCGAACCCGTCCGGAATGTCGGGGAATGTCTCCAGGAGCTTTTCGCCCGAGAACCCGGCCATCGGATGCGCGACCAGCCCCTGGGCGGTCGCCGCCGCCATGAAGTTGGCGAGCGCCAGGCCGGCGTCGTGCCAGCGCCAACGGTTTTCCGTGTTTTTCTCGCCCACGGTCTTCTTGGTCAGGCAGGCCATGATGGCCTGGGCGCGGCCGACCCATTTCTGGTTCAATTCGGTCAGGCACGACAGGAGGCGGGCGAAGGTTTCCTTGTCGTCCGCCGTCGCGAACAGATAGCGCCAGGGCTGTTCGTTGAACGCCGACGGGGCGAGGCGCGCCGCCTCGAACAGGGAGCGGAGCGTTGCCTTGTCGAGTTTGCGATCGGAAAATGCGCGGTAGGCGCGGCGCCGGTTCAGGACTTCCATGATGGTTTCGTGAGCGGATTCGGACATGGTTTTCCTTTCGTCTCAAAATGCCTCTTTACATACTGACTGTCGAAGCGTTACCGCACTCGCCCGCTTCGCCCCGCAGAATTTCGAGACCGTGTTCCAATTCGTCCAGGACGAATTCGAGGCATTCCCGGGCCGCCTTCGGGCTGCCGGGCAGGTTGACGATAAGCGTTTTTCCCCGTATCCCCGCCGCCGCGCGGCTGAGCATGGCGCGTTTGGTTTTGGCGAGGCTGTAATGGCGCATCGCTTCCGGAATGCCCGGGCACAGGCGCTCGGCCACCGCCAGCGTCGCCTCCGGCGTCACGTCGCGGGGCGAGAAGCCGGTGCCGCCGGTGGTGAGGACGAGCGCGACGTCCGGCAACCCGCACAGCCGGCGCAATTCGCCGCAGATGGTCTCGAAATCGTCGGGGACGATGGTCCGGGACACGATGGCGTAGCCGCCGGCGCGGGCCAGGTCGGCGACGACTTCGCCACTTTTGTCCTCGCGCTCGCCCCGCGCTCCCTTGTCGCTCACCGTCACCACGGCAACCCCCCATGCGCGGGCGGCGGCCAGCGGCTCCGCCCCGTCGCCGACCCGAACGGCGCCGCCCTTCACCACCCGCGCGAACACGCCGTGTTTCGGCATGATGCAATCGCCGACGCTTTCGTAGATGCGGCAGCGGGCGTGGCATTCCTTGCCGTGCTGGGTCAGTTCGAGTTCCGCCTCGCCCACGCGGATGCGTTCGCCCAGGCGCATGGAACCGACGTCAATCCCGGCGACGACGAGATTTTCGCCGAAATCGCCGAACGCGACATCGGCGCCGCGCCGGCGGAACGCTTCGATATGCTCCAGCGGCAGTATGCTGATCTGGCGGTGCCAGCCGCCCGCGTGGGCGTCGCCCTCCATGCCGTGGCCTTCGACCAGCACGGCTTCGGGCCGGGGCGTTTTCGGCGTGCCTTTGGCGGGGCTGGCGCAGACGGCAATCACTTTTCCCACAATTCACCCCCCGATTTTCGACATGAGGAAATCGCCCAGTTCCGGCGCCGTTTCCGCCTCTTCGAAACGGTGCCGCTCCGGCTTGTCCAAAACGGCGGCCCGGATGCGGGCGGCGATGCGTTCGTCGTCCTCGCCCGCCCGCAAGGGCCCGAGCAGATCGGCGCCGGCGTCGTGGTGAAGGCAGGTGCGGAGAAAGCCGGTGGCGGTCAGGCGGACGCGGTTGCAGTCGGCGCAGAAACAGCGGCTGACCGCTTCGATAAAGCCGACGGTGCCGCCGCCGGGCAGGCGCCAATACGCGGCCGGCCCGTTGCCGTGGCGGCCGGGCGCCGGTTCGAGCTTTCCGAAGCGGCGCTCTATCATCCGGCGCACCTCGTCCGGCGGAATGCCGTCGCGGCCGCGCCCGTTGCCGATAGGCATGAGTTCGATGAATTTTATCGGCATGCCGAGATCGAGGGCGAATTCGGCCAGCGGCACGATGTCCCGGTCGTTCACGCCCCGCAAGGGCACGGTGTTGATTTTCAGCGCCAGGCCGAGGCGGCGGGCGAGGCGGATGTTGTCGAGGACGCGCCGCAGCTCGAAACCGCTTCCCGTCGCCACGGCGTAGGCGCCCTGCGACAAGGCGTTCAGGCTGACGTTGGCGCAGTCGACGCCCGCCTCGACCAGGCCCTTGGCGAAACGGTCGAGGGAGGAACCGTTGGTGGTAAGGGTGACGCGCCGGGCGCCAGCGGTTGTTTTCAGCCCGGCCATGACGGCGACGGCGCCGGGGTGGAGAAACGGCTCGCCGCCGGTCACCTTGACGCTTTCGACGCCCAGGCGGCACAGGATGCCGGCCAGCCGGATGGTCTCGTCCGCCGCCAGGTGCGGCCCGCCGGCGCGGAGAGCGCTGGCGGAAGGCGGCTGGCAGAACGGGCAGCGGAAATTGCATTCGCCGGTCAGGGAAAGGCGGAGATACTCGATGGCGCGGCCGCGCCGGTCGCGGAGCGGCTGGGTGGAGTCGGTCATGTCATTCACCGTCCGTTTCGCGCCGGTAGTCTCCGCTTTTGCCGCCCGATTTGGCGACGAGACGAAGCCCGCCGATTTCCATTGTGCGATCGATGGATTTTGCCATATCGTAGAGGGTGAGGAGCGCGGTGGCGGCTCCGCACAGCGCTTCCATTTCGGCGCCGGTGCGGGCGACGCAACGAACGCGGCAGCGGACGCGGATCATGCCGTCGCCCAATTCGAAGCCGATGTCGCAGCCGCTGAGGGGAATGGTGTGGCAGAGGGGAATGGCGTGCTGCGCGTTTTTCGCCGCCATGATGCCGGCGACGCGGGCGGCGGCGAGGGCGTCGCCTTTTTTCAAATTGTTGTCGCGGATGGCCGCCAGCGCTTCCGCCGACAGGCGGATAACGCCTTCCGCCACGGCGGTGCGCGCGGTTTCGGCCTTGTCCGAGACATCGATCATTATCGCCTTCCCCGCCGCGTCCAGGTGCGTTGACATTTTTTTTGTCCATACATGCGTGCCGAAATCATTTTGCGTTTCGGATTGCCTATCCGAACCGGCCATGGACGATTATCCCCGTCCGCATGCGGCGCGACAAGGACAATTGCTTGCAATGCCGTCAAAAGAAGCAAATTCAATGAACATCCCCGTTCCTTTCCGAAAGAAAAGGTCCGGAAGCCCCGGCGGATCCTGCCCGGGGCCCGAAGGGTCGGGTGGGCGCCTCTCAAGGTTGTCATTTTCTAAACCTTGAGAGGCGCCCTGGGTTGGGGACATCCGGTCAAGATAATCCCCGGGGTGCCTTGGGAGGCCTCACTACCCGCCGTTCCCCGCGACCACGTCAAATCGCACGCGCACGCCCAGTCGGGGAATCCGGTCAAGATATCCCCGGGCGTGTCTAAAGCGTCA
>JAVBRW010000010.1:0-3857 GCA_031547475.1 Planctomycetota bacterium | reverse complement strand
GTCGGCTCCTCCTTCGCCGCCGACATCCTCGACCGCATCGGACGGCGCGTGACCGGCGAAACCATCGAAATCGTCCAGCGCCTCGCCGCCGGCGACGCGAAAACCCCGTCGGTCTGGCTGGCGGAATTCAGGTCCGAGGGCCGGCCGCCGATGCTCGTCCGCTTCACCTCCGACTCGAGGCTCCTGCGCCTCGAGTCGGAAGGACTCGTCTACCAGGTGGTCGGCCGCGAGGACTACGATCTCGGCCGCATACCCCAATTGCCGGCGGCGCCGGAATATCCCGCCGCCTCCCCCGACTACGCCGGCGCCCCCGGGACGGAGGGCGGCCAATACCAGGCATACGGCTCCCCCGCCGTTCCCATCGCCGAAACGGTCCCGGCCTGGGACAATTTCGCCTGGCTCATCCTCCGGGCCGAGCCGCCGACGGAGTGGCAGAACATCCTGACCTCGTCCGAATATTCGCAGATCGATTTCACCGGCATCGCCACCAACATAACGGCGCTCCGGAACGCCCCCCACGTCGACGCGGCCGCCGCGCTCCCCATGGGCGTGTTCCCGGACGTCCAGCCGTATCTCGGATCCGCCGAGGCCATCCCCGCCACGCATCCCGCCATCATCGACACCGCCCACCTGGCTATCGCCGACGCGGACACCAGGCGCGAGGAGACGAACGCCCTCAAGGCGATCAGCTACCTCGCCGGCTGGATTAACCAGAACGTCGCCGTGCAGGAATGGGAGGGATACAACAGTTCCGCCCTCGACACCCTGAACCGCCGCGCCGGCGATTCCGCCGGCCACGCCCGGCTGTTCGCGGCCATGGGGCGGGCGCTGGGGATCCCGACCCGGATCTGCCAGGGGCTGCTGGTGCAGACCGGGCGCGCCGTATTCCATTGCTGGGCCGAGGCCTGGATCAACGGGGTGTGGATTCCGGTGGATTCGACGGTGAGCCGGGTCGGCCTGCCGGCCGGCTATGTCCTGGCCGAACGGGCCGGACCCATCGGCATTTTCGGCCTGGATTTCGCCGGTTTCATGCGCTTCCCCGGGCTGTCGCTCGCCCTTGTCTCGGCGGGGCGCGAGCCGCCGGGCGGCCCGCAGGCGGAGCGGGTTGTCGGCAACCGCGGCAGCTACGCCTTCGCCGAGGGCGACTGGCTGGCCAACCTGTACTGGGGCTTCGCCCTGCGGCTCCCGCCGGACTGGGCCGGCACCGCCAAGCTGAATTCGGTGGAAATCTCCAGCCCCGACCGCCGGGCCAAGGTCAAGTGCGAAGCCATGTCCGGCGACTACAAGGCGGGCAAGGCCGAGCTGGACGCGAACGTATCCAGCCTCAAGTCGAGCCTGCGCCGTTTCAGGCTGGTGGACAGCCGGGTGGTGTCGTTCGACGCCGAGGGCGCCACCCCCGCCCTCTTCATCGACTTCACCAGCGTCGAGGAGGGGACCGCCCTGCGCTGCCGCCAATACGTCCTGCCGCGCCGGCAGCGCGCCTTCCGCATTTCCTTCTGGGCGCCGGCCGACGAGTTCGCGACCTACGCGCCGTCGTTCGACAGCATTTTGGCGTCGTTCGAATTTTGACTTCAGTCACGTAATCGGCGCCGGGTTGAACACCGCCATGTAATTGTGGAGCCCGAGCTTTTCCGCCGCCGTCCTTTTGCCGCTGGCGACGTCGAGGATGCACTCGAAAATCTCCTTCCCGAGATCGGCGATGCCGAGCTCCCCCGCCACCACCCGGCCGGCGTTGACATCGACCAGGTCGTGCCAGCGGCGGGCGAGATCGTTCCGGGTCACCACCTTGATGACCGGCACCTCGGCCAGGCCGTACGGGGTGCCGCGGCCGGTGACGAACACCATGACGTTGGCGCCGGCCGCCACCTGCGAAGGCCCGCAGACGATGTCGCTGGCCGGCGTCGCCACGTAGAACAAGCCTTTCCGGCCCGCAGGAATTTTTTCGCCGGTGCCGAACACGCCGGATATGGGGCTGCTCCCCGACTTGGCGATGGAGCCCATGGCCTTCTCCACGATGTTGTTGAGGCCGCCCTTTTTGTTGCCGGGCGTGGTGTTGGCGCTCCGATCGACGCCGCCGCGCTCAAGGTACTTGTCGTACCAGTCCATGCAGCCGATCAATTGCGTCGCCACTTCCATGGACGAGGCCTTGGCCACCAGCTGATCGATGCCGTCCCGCACTTCGGTTATTTCGGAAAAGAAGGCGGTCCCGCCCGCCCGCACCACCATGTCGGCGGCGACGCCCACGGCAGGATTGGCGACGGCGCCGGAAAAGGCGTCGCTGCCGCCGCACTGCATGGCCAGGACCAGATCGGACGCGGGGCAGGTCTGGCGCCGGCGCCGATCGAGTATGGCCAGGCGCTTCTCCGCCGCGTCCATGATGGCCCGGACAACCGCCTCGAACCCGATCAGCTCCTCGTCCTGCATGCTGACGATGTGGGAGTCCGCGCCCCGCAGGGGCGAATCGGCCAGCGCGCCCTCGGGAAGGAAGCGCTCCGGCGTCAACTTTTCGCAGCCGAGGGCGACAAGCAGCGGGAGGCAGCCGAAATTGGGGTTCTTCGCTATGTTCTGGAGGCTGCGGATGGGGATGTAGGCGTCCGGGGCGTCGATGGCGACGCCGCAGCCGTAGGTGTGCTCGATAGCCACCACGCCGTCGACGTTCGGGTATTTCGGCAAAAGTTCCCTGGTGACGCGTTCGGCCGCGATGCGGGCGGTCGGGGCGGCGCACTGGACGGTGGTGCTGATGGCCAGGAGGTTGCGGGCGCCGACGGAACCGTCCGGGTTTTTGTACCCGTTGAAGGTATAGCCGGCAAGCGGCGGCAGCGGCTCCGGAGCCGTGCGGCCGGCGAGGGTCTTTTCCAGCTCGGCGAGATCGGGCGGCTCCGGCATGCGCGTGCGGGCCTCGTCGACCCAGGCGCCGCGCGGAATGTCCTCCAGCGCATAGCCGACGACGACGCCGTAGCGGATAATCGGCGCGCCCTTGGCGATGTTTTCGAGCGCGACCTTGTGCGCCTGCGGCGTGTCCTCGCGGAGTTCCAGGCCGTCCGGAAACCGGGCGCCGGCCTTGACGCCGCCGTCGTTGGTGACAATGGCGACATTGTCCGTGTCCCGAAGGCGCAGATATCTGGGAGTCGACGAGTCCATTTTTTCCCTTCCTTCCAGTTGCCGAGGTACGAATTGTACCTGCACGCTCTCTTTTTGGGAAGAAGCGCGGGCGAACATTCGCTCCAGGACAGACGGAGACGGTTATGAAAAAGAAAAAAACGCTGCTTTTCGATGCGATGGGGGTGATATACACGGTCGGCGACGACACGAACGAATTGCTGGTGCCGTTTGTCATGCAAAAAAATCCCGGTATGCCGCCCGGGCAAATTGTCGATTTGTACATGCAGGCAAGCCTCGGCGCCATCACGTCGCAATCGTTTTGGCGACAGGTCGGCCTCCATGCCGAATATCCGTACATAGAGGTGGAATACCTGTTCACAAGGATTCATATAAACAGGGAACTGTACACAATTATTCCGCGCCTGCTGCGCTCATGCGCCCTGGCGATTTTGTCCAACGATGTTTCCGAATGGTCCGCGATGCTGCGCAGAAAGTATTTGCTGGACGACTTCTTCGGGCACGCCTTCATAAGCGGCGACTTGAAGGTGCGTAAACCGTACCTGGAAATATACACGCTCGCATTGCGGCATTTGCGATGCGACCCCGGCGACTGCGTCTTTATCGATGACAACGTCCGGAATCTGCTGCCGGCGAAAGAGTTGGGAATGCGGGTGATTTTGTTTTCAAAGGACGGGGGTAATGCGGATCGCGGCATTGAACGTGTTGCTTCCTTATTGGAGCTCCCCGGGCTTGTC
>JAVBRW010000388.1:0-2913 GCA_031547475.1 Planctomycetota bacterium | reverse complement strand
GGCGATGCCGAAGTCGTATTTCTTGTGCGCCTTGCCTTTCGCTATTCGCTTTTTCAGGTCCGACTATTTACAATTGACCCGGGCGGTACAGCCCCGTAGCGCCTGCTTTGCCCGCTGTACCCCGGCACAACTTCCCGCTTGGGGTGCGGCGATTGTTTATCACACCGGGATGACGGTGTTGTGGTGTTTCTTCTTATCGTACCTTTGTTGAAATCAACCCCTACCCCTTCTTCACAAACCTCCCCCACGCCTCGTCCAGCTTTTTCGCGCTGCCGAACACTTTCTGTCCCGCCTCCTGCGCGAACAGCCCGATGCGCCATTCCTCGAGGAGCCAGCGGTATTCCATTAATTGCTTCGCCTCGGCGGCGGTCAGGCGGCTGTTGGCGGCGGCGACGTAGCGCTCGCGGTAGGGGAACAGTTCGGCCAGGCGCAGCTTGTCTTTGCCGAGGGCGTAGTTCATCCGTTCGAGCCGCTTGGCGGCGGCCTGGACGAAACTGGGAATCTGCCGCACTTGTTCCGCCGTCGCCAGCCGGAGAACGGCCGGCGCCAGCAGCGATTCCAGTTGTTGCAGTAGATCGCGGTAGGAATCGGCGTGGGCCGGCGTCGGCGGACGGTCGAGGGCGGGAATGAAATCTGCCGCACGGGACAACGCTTCCTCGATGCAGTTCCGCAATTCCATGGCGACCGGGTAGAGGCGCTCCTGCCCGGCGGCGATGCGTTCGAGGAACAGCCGGTGCGTCCGGGGCGGATGGGCGGTGTCGTACACTTCGTCGAGGGCCGAGGCGATGGCTTCGTCGGCCAGGCTGTCGCCGCCGCCGCCGAGCGTCTGGGACAGCGCGGCCGAGCGGGCGGAAATGCGGATGCGCACATCCTTCCGCAGCTTCACCAGCCAGGCGCCGAGCGCCAAATGCAAGAGCCGCCGATAGCCGCCCGGCATGGCCAGATCCGCTTCCTCCCTGGTGTGGAACAACCGGATGCCGACGGTTTTTCCTTCGTCCACCAGGGCGGGGAAGGCGGCGGCGCCGCTTCCCGAGCGGATTTCCACCCGTTCCGGCAAATCGCCGAAGGTCCAGGCGTCGAGGCCGGTCTTTTGAAAATAGTCCTTGTCCATGCTGTCGAACGCGGTGCGGGCGGCGACGCGGAGCGATTCGGCCAGTTCCGGCAGGTTGCGGCTTTGCCCGACCGTCTTGCCGTTTTGATCGACGGCGCGGATGTTCATGGCAAGGAAGGCGGGCAGATCGTCACGGTTCCAACTGTCGGACGGGATTTTCCGGCCGGTGATGCGGAATGCCGCTTCGGCGATGGCTTCGGTGAGCGGCCGATCCGGTTTGCCGAGGCGATCGGTAATCTCCGCCGCCGATTCGGGAATCGGGGTCAGATCGCGGCGCAGATTTTTCGGAAGGCTTCGCAACAGTTCCGCCACCTTGAGGCCGATAAGGCCGGGGACAAGCCAGTCGAGCCGCCATTCCGGCAGGTTCGGCAGATCGGCGACCGGCACTGTGACGGTAACGCCGTCCTCGGCGTGGCCGGGATGGAAGCGGTAGGTCAACGGATAGCGGCGGTTGCCGAGCTCGATTTCCGCCGGGAAGCGGTCGGGGGTGATGCCGTCCGGCGGATTTTCCAGCAAATACTGACGGGTGAGGAGAAGAAAGCCCGGGTTCTTTTTCTCTTCGGCGAAAGAGAATTTCGCCAGCGCCCGATCATTATGGACGTCGGCGGGAAGGCGTTCGTCGTAGAAGCGGTACACCGCCTCCGGATTGGCCATCAGCGCTTGGCGCGCCTTGTGGGCGATGTCGGCGACGGCATGGGTCAGGGCGATGTTTTCCTGGAAAAAGGGCAGGTGGGCGGCGAGGTTTTCCTCGACCAGCGCCTGGCGGATGAATATTTCGCGGGCGGCCTGGGGATTGACGGACGCGTAATGGACGCGCCTGCCTTCGACAATCGGCAAGCCGTACACTTCCACTTTTTCCCGCGCGCGGATAAAGCCGGAGCGGGTATCGTAGAACGGTTCGGAATAGGAGCGCTTGGCGAGGGGACCGGCCAAATCCTCGACCCACAGCGGATCGATTTCCGCCACGCCCCGGCCGAACAGGCGGCTGGTATCCACCAGCTCCGCCGCCACCACCCACATGGGCAATTGGCTTTTCCGTTTGATTTCGCTGGGCAAGTCGCCGGCGTGCCGGCTCGCCTCGCGCCGTTCCTTGCTGGCGCGCACCGGGCCGGAGCCGGGCCACAGCAGGAATTTGACGCCCCGCGCCCCCTGGTAATCGCCCTCGTCCGATTGCTTGCCGATGCGGCCGAGCAGGCCGGACAATATCGCCTGGTGCAGGCGCGCATAGCCGCCGTCCTTGTCGGACTGGAGTTCCGCCGTGTTGACTTTTTCCTGCTTGTCGGCGACGGTCGCCATGATTTCCGCCGTCTGGCGGTGAAGATCGCGCCATTCCTGCATGCGGAGATAGTTCAGGAAATTCTGCCGGCAGAATTTGCGGGCCTGCGATTTGGACGGCAGCGTCGCCAGCGCGTCGTCGTAGAATTTCCACAACTGGAGCCAGCCGAGGAAATCGGATTTCGGATGGAGGAAGCGCCGGTGCGCCGCCTCGGCCTCGCCTTTCTTTAGTTGCGGGCGTTCGCGCGGATCCTGCACCGACAGCATGGCGACGATGATAAGGGCGGGGTCGAGGGCGCCGTGTTTCCGCGCTTCCAGGAGGATGCGGGCGAAGCGGGGCTCGACCGGCAAATTCGCCATGCGGCGGCCGGAACCGGTTATGTCCTTGTTGTCGTCGAGGGCGCCGAGTTCGGCCAGTTCGCGGTAGCCTTCCAACACCCGCGACGCCTGCGGCGGATCGAGGAAGGGAAATTCCTCCACCGCGCCGAGGCCGAGGTGGCGGAGCCGGAGAATGACGGACGCCAGCG
>JAVBRW010000332.1:0-8702 GCA_031547475.1 Planctomycetota bacterium | reverse complement strand
CGCTGGGGGTGGGGTGCCGTGTAGTCCCGCCCCAGCCCCTGCCCCGCCCCCAAACACCCCACCCCACCCCCTCAAACGTCACCCCGGCAGGCACTCGTTGAACCGGGCGGGAAACGGGAGGTTGAGCCGGGGTCCAGCGGGCAAAACAGGTATTACGGGATTGCGCCGTGCGGTTCAATCGCGAATTTGCAAAACTTCCGTTATCCATTGAAAAGCGGGCCTCCCGAAGGAGGCCCGCGATTTGTTGCTGTACCGCTTTTCCGGCAGTCCGGTCTCGGAAGCAAGGCTTCCGGGCTTTGCTTACTGCAGCAAGCCGAGGACCGACTGGGCCTGTTGGTTGGCCTGGCCCAGCATGCTCACGCCGGCGTTGGACAGAATCTGGTACTTCGTGAACTCCGTCATTTCGGCAGCCATGTCGGTGTCGCGAATGTTCGATTCGGTCTTGGTGATGTTTTCCAGCGCCACGCGCAGGTTGTTCTCGTTGGTCTGCAGCATGTTCGCCTGGACGGCGCCGATGAGGGCGCGGTTGTCGGAGACGTCGGCGATGGCCTTCTCGATAATCTTCATGGCCAAAGCCGGGTCCCTGGACAGGTCGGCAATCTGTCCGCCCATCACATCCTGGATGGACAGGGTCTTGGTTTCCCACACCGCCTTCTGCTTGTCGAACTGGCCGTAGACTTCCATGCGGCCGAGCTGCGCCGTCGACATGGACTTCAGGCCGATGACGGTGCGTTCCTGGTCGCCGGAACCTTCGCCGAGCTGCAGCTGCATGCCGCCCTGGAAGTTCCCGATGTTCTCGCTGGTGATGTGGCAGGCGTTGTTCAACAGGGCCGAGTAGTGGGTGTTGTTCGCCTCGTTCGAGCCCTTGTCGGTGTACAGGTCGCCAGTGTTGTTCATCGCGAACGCGAAGGTCAGCGAGGTCGCCTTCGAGAAGACCGAACCTTCGCCGTAGCCGACCTGGGCCAGGGTGGTGGTGCCGGTCTTTCCGGAGTTGAACGTGACGTCCGCCATGATGTCCGGCGTGGCCAGGTTCAGCTTGAGGCCGTTCGTCTTCATCTGCTGGCCATTGACCGTGATGGTGGCGTCCTGGCCGTTCTTCTGGTACGTGGTGTTCTTCTCGATCAACTTGGCGCTGTCGTAGTTCGCCTGGTCCTCGTAGTCGGTGAATATGCCGCCTTCGAACTGCTGGACCTTGATGAACTGGTCTGCGCCGTATTCGCTCGAGTAGACGCGGGCGCCGAGGTTCTTGAACTGCATTTCCATGGAGTAGGTCTGGCTCTTCATGGAACTGCCGCTAGCCCACGCCGCGCAGCCGAGCGCGAGAGTGACGCCGAGGCCGGTGCTGGCCGTCTTCTCGTCGTTCCAGATGGAATCGAGGACAATCGAGTTGCCCATGCCGATCGCCATGTTGACCGATTCCTTCGTCTCGGCCACCATGTCCTGCTGGCGCATCAGGGAGTTGTTGTAGGCGTAGACCTTGGCGGAGTTGCCGGTGGAATCGTACACGACCTTGAAGTAGATCTTGCCGTTCTTGTCCGTGTTGATGCCAAGTTGCACGCCCGATGCCGTGGAGTCCGCCGCCTTGAACGCGCATGCGCTGGTACCCGTCGCCGAGACGGTGTTCGCGTCGAGAGCGAGGTTGCCGGTGGAGATGCGGATAACGTCGCCGTAGCGGGCGTCCGCGATGTTCAACTTCAACGACAGGCCCGAATTGTTGCGTTCGACACTGTTCGAGCCGTTGCCGATGCCGGTGCCGATGAGCGATTCCTTCGACAGGCTGGCGTCCTTGTACAGTTCGTAGGACGCGTTGACGCCGCAACCGATGATCTTGACGAAGATGTTGCCCTGGCCGTCGGTGTTCTTGCCGTAGACGACGCAGCCGGTGGCCAGGTCGGCGGCGGTGGCGATGAGGGCCTTGGAGCCGTCCGACTTGATGGTGTAGTTGTCGTAAATCACCATGGCGGTGTTGGCGGCGGTCTGGGCCATGCCGACGCAGGACGCCAGGGCGCCGTCGGCCGACATGTTGATCTGCTGGTTACGGTTGAAAATCAGGGACGCGTCGACGCCGGTGGAGCCGGCCACGTTCTTGATGGACGCGACAACGTCGCCGATGTGCGCGCCTTCGGAGAACGTGAACTGGCGGGAGCCCTGGGTGCCGGTCAGGATGAACGACTGGCCCTTCGTCAGATAGCCGAACTCGGTGATCTGGGACTTGGTGCCCTTGAACGAGTCGACTTCCAAGTACGCTTTGGATGCCTGGCGGGTCATCGCCGCGTTGCCGATGGCGGTGACGTCGCAGGCGGACGACGTGCCGTTGAAGCCGATGGACACGTTGTAGCCGTCGCGCTTGAAAATCTGGTTGAAGGTGCTGAGACCGGTGTTGGTCAGGCGGTTGTTCTGGGTTCCCTTGATGGAGGTGTCGACGTTGTAGGTGAGATCTTTCGAACCGTTCAGCAGGAACTGATCGGAAAACTTCGTGGTATTGGAGATGCGCTCAAGAGTCTGAATGCTGGAATCCATCTCGGCTTGGTCGGCAGCCACCTGATCGGGGCTGGTAATGCCGTTGTTCGCGGCGTGGATGGCCAGGGACTTCATTTTCTTGAGGATCGAGTTCATCTCGTTCAAAGCGCCTTCGGCGATGGACAAGACGTTGGTCGCTTCGGTGGTGTTGCGGATGGCGCGTTCAAGACCGGTGCCCTGGGCGCGCAATTTTTCCGAAATGACCAGGTCGGCGGGACCATCGGCACCGGTGTTGATGCGGTAGCCGCTGGACAGCTTTGCGAGAGATGAGTTCAGGCCATTGTTGCTGACGTAGAGATTATTGTTGGCGTTCATGGCCGGAATGTTGTGTGCAACAACCATAGACATGGTTAGTCCTCCGTGAGAGTGTGTGTTCTTTCCTTGTCGGCGGCATCCTTGCCGCCGTTTTTCCCCGCTTCGCTTCCATGCCCGGCGCGGGAATCACCGGTTTACCGCTTTGCCGCGCTTCCGCTTGGTCAGGGCGAAAGTTTTACCACATTACCGCAACAACTTACAACTAACAAACTTGGAAGATTGCCTCCTTTCCTGTCAGCGGCCGAAGTTCCTAAGCCTGGTCATCAAGGTTAGTCGCTACGCCGTCCTTTTACCAAATTATTATCGGACGAAGCGGAACCTACTTTAGATCACCGCAAAAAAAACTCTGTATTCCTTGAATCGCAACGCAATATGCTCAAAAATTACAGCGGTTCGGTATATTTGTCATTATGGAATCGCCATCCATCGATTCAAGAACAATTCGCGGATTATTTTATCGAAAAAGCATCGCGCCACTGTGACAATCACTTTATTTCGTAATACTATTACTATATATTTATTCATGTTACAATAATCTATTCAGTGTCGCTTACAACGATCATGCCGTTATAGGGATTTTTCCTTTTTTTTTCCGCCCCCGCCTATCGCGGGGCGGGCGCCGGAGCCCGGCGCCCGCCCTCGCGGGCGTTCCACTCGCTTACTGGAGCAGCTGGAGAACCGACTGGGCCTGTTGGTTGGCCTGGCTCAGCATGCTGATGCCGGCGTTGGAGAGGATCTGGTCCTTGGTGAACTCGGTCATCTCGGCGGCCATGTCGGTGTCGCGAATCGCCGACTCGGTCTTGGTGACGTTCTCGATGGCGACGCGCAGGTTGTTTTCGTTGGTCTGCAGCATGTTCGCCTGGACGGAGCCGATGAGGGCGCGGTTGTCGGAGACGTCGGCGATGGCCTTCTCGATAATCTTCATGGCCAAAGCCGGGTCACGCGACAGGTCGGCAATCTGTCCGCCCATCACATCCTGGATGGACAGGGTCTTGGTTTCCCACACCGCCTTCGATTTGTCGAACTGGCCGTAGACTTCCATGCGGCCGAGCTGCGCCGTCGACATGGACTTCAGGCCGATGACGGTCCGTTCCTGGTCGCCGGAGCCTTCGCCGAGCTGGAGCTGCATGCCGCCCTGGAAGTTCGAGATGTTCTCGTTCGTCACGTGGCAGGCGTTGTTCAGCAAGCCGGAGTAGTACTTGTTGTTCCCGGTGTTCCGCAGCTTGTCCAGGTAGAGGTTGCCGGTTTCGTCCAGCGCGTAGCCGAGGGTCAGGGACGTCGCCTTCGAGAAAATGGTGCCTTCGGCGTAGCCAACCTGCGCCAGGGTGGTGGTGCCGGTGTGGCCGGAGTTGAAGGTGACATCCGCCATGACGTCCGGGGTGGCCAGGTCCAGGTTCAGGCCCCTCGTCTTCATCTGCTGGCCGTTCACCGTGATGGTGGCGTCCTGGCCGCGCATTTCGAAGGTCGTGTTCTTCTCGACCAGGCGGGCGCTTTCGTAGTTCGCCTTGTCGTCGTAGTAGGTGAACAGGCCGCCCTCGAACTGCTGCAGCTTGATGAACTGGTCGCTGCCGTATTCCGAGGAGAATATGCGGGCGGCGAGGTTTGAGAACTGGATGTCCATGGTGAACGACTTGCTCTTGCACTGGTCGCCGGAGGCCCAGGCGGCGCAGGCGAGGGACAGGGTGATGCCGAGGCCGGTGTTGGCGGTCTTTTCGTCGTTCCAGATGGAGTCGAGGACGATCGAGTTTCCGAGGCCGACGGTCATGTTGACCGATTCGTAGGTCTTGGCGACCATGTCCTGCTCGCGCATGAGCGAATTGTTGTAGGCGTAGACCATGGCCTTGGTGCCGTTGGCGTCGTACACCGTCTTGACGTATATCTTGCCGTTCATGTCGGTGTTGATGCCAAGCTGCACGCCGGAGGCGGTCGACTCGGTGGATTTGAAGAAGCAGCCGGCCGAGCCGGAGGTCGAGACGTTGTTGGCGTTCAGCGCGATGTTGCCGACCGATATGCGGAGAACGTCGCCGTAGCGGCCGTCGGCGATGTTGAGGGCGAGGCTCAGGCCCGAGTTGTTCCTGATGACGCTGTTCGAGCCGTTGCCGATGCCGGTGCCGATCAGGGATTCCTTCGACAGGCTGGCGTCCTTGTACAGTTCGTACGAGGCGCTGGCGCCGCAGCCGACGATCTTGACGAAGATGTTGCCGTTGCCGTCGGTGTTGTGGCCGTAGACCACGCAGCCCGACTTGATGGCGGCGTCGGTGGCGATGATGTGCTTGGAGCCGTCGGCGTGGGTGGTGTAGTTTTCGTAGATGACCATGTTGGCGATGCCGGCGGTCTGGGCCATGCCGACGCAGGACGCCTTGGCGGCGCCGGCCGACATGTTGATCTGCTGGTTCCGGTTGAAGATCAGGGCGGCGTCGACGCCGGTGGATCCGGCCACGTTGTGGATGGCGGAGACGACGGTGCCGACGTGCGCGCCTTCGGAGAAGTTGAACTGGCGGGCGCCGAGGGTGCCGGTCAGGATGAAGGTCTGCCCCTTCGTCAGGTAGCCGTCCTTGTTGACCTGGGACAGGCTGCCTTCATAGGCGTCGACTTCGAAGTAGGCCTTGGCGGCCTGGCGGTTGAAGGCGGCGTTGCCGAGGGCGGTGGTGGAGTTGGCGGACGAGGTGCCGTTGAAGCCGATGGAGACGGAGTAGCCGTCCCGCTTGAATATCTGGGTAAAGTCGGACAGGCCGGTGTTGACGAGCTGGTTGTTCTGGGTGCCCTTGATGCCGGTGTCGACGGAATAGGTTATGGTTTTGGCCCCGTTCAGCAGGAACTGATCGGAAAACTTGGTGGTGTTGGCGATGCGTTCCAGGGTCTGAATGCTCGAATCCATCTCCGCCTGGTCGGCGGCGACCTGATCCGGGCTGGTGATGCCGTTGTTGGCGGCATGGATGGCCAGGGATTTCATTTTCTTGAGGATGGAGTTCATTTCGTTCATCGCGCCTTCCGCGATGGCGAGAACGTTCATCGACTCGGTGGTGTTCCTGACGGCGCGCTCGAGACCGACGCCCTGGGCGCGGAGCTGTTCGGAACTGACCAAATCGGCCGGGCCGTCGGCGCCGACGTTGATCCGGTATCCGCTGGACAGCTTGGCGAGGGAGCTGTTGAGGCCGTTGTTGGAAGTGTAGAGGTTCTTGTTGGCATTGATGGCGGGAATATTATGAGCGACAACCATAGACATGATTGTATCCTCCGTGAAGATTTTGTTCATTCCGTGAATGGGCAGCGTCCGTGCCGCCCGCAATCCGCTTCGCATCCTTGCCCGGTGCGGAAAATGACCGGTTTACCGCGATTTCGTTATGTACCGCGCTTGCCGCACTGCTTGCTTCCTGTACCGCCGGCCGCCTCCCGCGACCTTTTTCACCACGTTTTTTTATTGGGCTGCGCCCTCCTTTTTCGCGAGAAATAAAAAACCGCTTTGCTTTCTTTTCGGCGTCGGCGTCGAAAACTTTAGGTCGGGTCAGGCCATCCTGGCCAAAACTTTTCCTTCCGTCCTCTCCACCGCGCATCCGGCGTTTTTTATCCCGTCTCCTCTCTCCCTTTTTTCACCCCTGTTTTTTTCCTACGCTCATGTTTTCGGAATCGCGCGGCGCAACTTGAGGGATTTTTTTGCTTTTATGGCCGATTTATTCGAGAATACCAATAATTCCCGATCTTATCGAACCTTGGGCGGGAATCATTATCGGATCCCCCGACGCCACCGGTTTCGCCACCGCGTCGAAGACGCGCAAACGCTCGATAAGCATGTCGGACACCAGTTCCTGCGCCACGATTCGCCGGGGCAGCGCTTCCCCGAGAATCAGTTCCGCCATGTCGAGTTCCTTCAGCCAGCGCTTTTGATCCGCCTGCAGCGCGTCGGTCAAATCGCCCCGCTCCGCCAGCAGCGCCAGCGTCGACGCGTACGCGCTTTCCACCAGCGCCATGAGCCCGGCGTTGCGGACCCGCAGGCACTCGTACACCTCCCCCGGCGTCGCCGCCACGGCCAATCCGGCGCGGTACGCCGATTCCAGCCGCGCCACCTCCCCCCTGCTCCATTCGGGTTCCGCCGCCGAACCGCCCGCGGCCGAGGCGCAGGGCAGCGCCAACCACAGGCAAAGGCAGAAACACGCGCCCGCGCGCGCCGATTTGGCCATGGCGATCATTTTCCCGGACCGTCCTTCCCGTTGCCGCGTTCCTCCCCGCCCTCCAGCATGTCGAGCCGGCTTTCAAGAATGTCGATAAGGTTTTGCGCCTCGTTGGCGTACACGGTGTCCTTGAGCTCGCGGTTGCGGGTAAGCAGGCGCAGGCTGTAAATCGCCCGGCGCAGATTGACCGGCGTCCGGCTTTTCTCCGCCCGCATGACCAGTTGCATGGCGCCGACCCAGCTTTCGCGCGTTTCGGCGTCCAGATTGACCGGCAGGTTCCGCGCCTGGGCGATCAGCCCGCTGTCGACCATCCGGGGCGGCACCGGACCCATGATTTCGGCGCCGTGGATGAACGCGTACAGCCCCAGCAGGCACAGAAACAAGAGGGACGAGTAAATGATCCAGTTCCAGCGCAGGCGCCACAGCATGCCGTCGACCCGGCCGATGATATCGGTGTAGCCGAGGGCGTCCCAGGCCGACGACGAAGGGGCGGACAAGGCGGCGGACGACGCCACCTTCGCCATCGCCGGCTTTTTCCCCAGCTTGACGAGGTTGAAATCCTCCTCCAGTTCGACGAACGACTGGTAGCGTCCGTCCGGGGAACGCGACAGCATTTTGGCGAGAATGGCGGAAAACGACCGGCTGGCCTTGCGCCGCCCGGCGCGCCAGGCAGGCTGGGGCTTTTCGAAAAAGCGCTTGACCAGGATATCCGACACGCTGTTGCCCTGGAACGGCTTTTCGCCGGTGACCGCCTCGTACAGGCTGGCGCCGAGCGAATACTGATCCGTCCGCCAGTCGAGCTTACCCCCCTCGACCTGCTCCGGCGCCATGTAATACGGCGTGCCCGCCGCTTTCCGGCCCGCGTCGACGCCCCCCGGGGTGTCCATGATCATGGCGAGGCCGAAATCGGTCAATTTCACCCTGCCGTCCTTGCGGATCATGATGTTGGCGGGCTTGACGTCCAGGTGGATGACCTGATGCTGGACCGCGTGCTCGAGGGCGGAAATGACCTGGAGCCCGATGCCGATCACCCTGCCCTCCTCCAGCGCGCCCTCCCGCGCCAGCAGCGAGGACAACGGCTCGCCGTCGACGAATTCCATGGCGAGGAAAAAGCGGGATTCGTACTCGCCGAAATCGATGGCGGAAACGATGTTCGGGTGGTTGAGGCGGGCGGAGGCGCGGGCTTCCCGCGTGAAACGCTCGATAAAGGCGGGATCGCCGGACAGCGAGGGCGACAGGATTTTCAGCGCCACCGGCCGCGCCATCGACACCTGCTCGGCCAGATACACCGACGCCATGGTCCCCCGACCCAGCAGGCGTATAACCCGATAATTCCCCTCCAGGCCGGCGACGGTGGGCGCGGCCGAGTGCTCGGAGCCGACAATGATGGGCGTCGAACTGGAAGTTGGCTTACCGGTCATGGCGTGGCTCGCCTTTCCCGCCAGAGAATGCCAGAATGAACGCATTATAGCACCGGAACGCGATTTTCAAAGGGAATTGCGGCCGGGCGCGGAAACAAACCGGGACAAACACATCAAAAAGTATCGCTTCCAATAGGATATCCCCGTTCCTTTCCAAAGAAAAGGTCCGGAAGCCCCGGCGGATCCTGCCCGGGGCCCGAAGGGTCGGGTGGGCGCCTCTCAAGATTGTCATTTTCTAAACCTTGGAGTCATTCGGCCCTTCTCGCAGTTTTCTGCC
>JAVBRW010000189.1:0-7079 GCA_031547475.1 Planctomycetota bacterium | reverse complement strand
CTTGATATAGCGTTCGTCCGGCACCAACGCTTTCAACAAGTGCCCCATGAACACGGCGATGAAGGTGGAGGCGACCAGGGCGAGGGACGCCGCCAGGAAAACCACCCACTTGGACATCGAATTGTCCGGGCTGTCCGCCGTCTTCGCCATGGCGGCCAATTGCGTCTTGTCGCCCAGTTCCGCCAGGAAAATCAGGACAAACGTTCCGCTGAACAGTTTCCACCACTCCATCGCGTTCCCTTTCGGTTGTTAAAGAATACCCAGCCCGCGCAAATCCCTGGACAGCTTTTCCGGCCCGGTGAACAAGAGCGCCGGCATGCCGTAATGGCGGGCGCCGTCGGCGTTGGCCTGAACGTCGTCTATGAACAGGCATTGGCGTTTTTGCCTGCCGCAGTCGGCGGCGGCGGCGTTGAACATGGCGGGGTGCGGTTTCAAATAGCCGATTTCGTACGATAGGCTCGGCTTGGCGATTTTCTTCAGCCAGGGGTTGTGGGCAAGGATGTGCGCCCAATGCAGCGGATCGGTGTCGGACAAAAGCCCGACGGGATAGCGCTCCGCCACCCGGGCGAACAGTTCCTCCATCTCCGGATAGGGAGAGAACAAATCGCACCAGCCTTCGACAAACTCGTTGTAACTGTGCGGCAGATCGAACCGCTCCTTCGCACGGTAGTAGAATTCCAGGGAGTCCATCTCCCCCGCCATGTGCTGGCGAACCTCGGGCGTGAACCAGTAGGTGGCAAACGCCTGGGCGGGCTCGATGCGCATGGCGCGCATGAGACGGCCGAACTTGTCGCCATCGGTCCCGATTTTTACCAGGACCCGCCCCAGATCGAAAATGACGGTAGTGATGTCACGCATGTCGTCGCCTCGTTTATGTGGAGAAAGTGCACAGAATTATTCAATATACGTATCGTTCGCCGTTCCGGTTTCTTTCACATAAATGCTGCCGATTTCCGAGCCGACCCCGGGCGGAAGGTACGGGCGTTCGCAGGAGCGGACGCTGCCGTCGAAAAACAGGACATTGGTGCAGCGGTGGTTGTGGTTGCGGCTCGCCATGGCGGCGCCCTTGGGTTTGCTCTTGTCCGACTTGTCCGCGACAATCACCTTGTTCGGCAAATCGGTCGGGTAGATGTTGCCGGTCATGCCGTAGGAAAGCTGGTTGGGCGATGTGAAATCCTCGCCCGCCTTCGGCGGAGGTTCGAGAGCGGGGTCGCCCGGACAGCGGAACACTTCGGGATCGCTGATCACGCCTCTCCCCTTGTCCCAGAGCGCATTGAGGCCGGGCTCGATGGCGTACAGGTTGCCGGGCAGGGGTTTGCCGTCCGCCGAGTTGCAAAAACCGGACATGCCGCGCCCTGGAGGCAGGGCGTAGTCATGGAGAAGCGACCATTTTTTGATCCCTTCCCCGATTTTCCGTAAATTGTCGAGGCATTTGAGCCGGTTGTCGTTGTCGCGGGCGCGGTTGTACATGGGCCATGCGACACCCGTCACCGATGTCGCGACGGCGAAGAGCAGGCCGAGTTCAATAAGGCGTGTTTTGCGCATTCCGCATTCCGTTCATTTCCATTTCCGTGAAGACCAGTATAGCAAATTCACCCGCGCATGGTCAAAAGAAACCCGGGGATATACTGAAGCGCGCATACAATTCGGTTTTTCAATCTCATAGCCTCGATGCGCGCTTCAGGCTTGGGATTGACGTCTGTCCAAAACCAATTCGCTTTGGGTATAAAACGCTTCCATCATGATTCCGATAATGTTATAATAAATAAATGTCGCCTTTCCCGGGGGTGGGATCAGGCGACGGTTTTTTACCGTGCCAGGACAATCAACAAGGTGGAACCAATGTCAGAATTCAGCAAATACCTGTCCCGCGAACGGGTCGCCATACTGGACGTCAAAAACAAGCGCCAAGCCATAGACGGTACGCTCGAGCTGCTCCGGGATTCGCCGAACATATCCGATTTGTCCCGGGTCGCCGCCGCCACCTGGCAGCGGGAGGAAGCGCTGGCCACCGGCCTCGGGTTGGGCATAGGCGCGCCGCACGTCCGGATTTCGGCCGTCCGCTTTCCGACCGCCGCCCTCACCGTGCTGAAGCGCGGCGTCGAGTACGGCAGTCTCGACAACACGCCCGTCCGCCTCATCCTTCTGGTCGCCATGCCGGAGGACAGCCAGGCGGAATGGCTTCGCTACCTGGCGCGCGCCTCGGCCATTTTCCGCGACGACGCCATGCGCCACAAGTTGTTTGCCGTCACCTCGGCCGACGCGTTGTGGGATCTGGTCAAGGAGCATTGAATGGCCGATTGGTATTTCCGCAACGCCAACAGCGGTCTGCGGACGTGTCCCGGGTGCGGCAAGCTGGTCGGCACTTCGGAAGAGTTCTGCCCCTATTGCGCCAAGCGCCTCCGGTCCGAGAGCGGCATCCGGGGCGCGTGGAAGAAACTGCTTGCCAAACGCTTTATCGCGACCCGGGTCATTCTGGGCGCGCTGATCGCGGTGTTTTTGCTGCAAATCGTCCTGGATATGCTGTTGCCGGCGCAATACCGGCTGGAGGTCAGGGGCGGTGGAGGATTGTTCTCCCTGCTGTCGCCCAACTTCATCACGTTTATTCGCATGGGCAGCAGTTTCCACCCCCTCGTCCACCGCCTCGACGAGTACTGGCGTCTCCTTACCTACGCGTTCCTGCACGCGGGCATAATCCATATCCTGTTCAACGGCTACGCGCTGTGGACGCTCGGCCGGCTGGTGGAAAGCATGTGGGGCGCGCGGCAGACCTTCGCCACCTTTATCCTGACCGGCATCACCGGCGGGCTGGCCAGCTATTTGTGGAATTTCGGCGGGGTGGTGAATTCGGTCGGCGCGTCCGGCGCCATCTGCGGCCTTCTCGGCCTGCTGCTGGGAGCATATTACAAAAACCGCTACCATGTGGGCGAATTCCTTGGCAAGCAGCTTATACAATGGGCCGTGTACCTCCTCGTGTTCGGTCTGGTCGCCGGCGCCGACAACGGCGCCCATATCGGCGGCATTCTCGGCGGGGCGATTCTCGGCTACTTCCTCCCCCCCACATCCCGCACCCGGACCCTGGCCAGGGACACGAAGATTTGGAACGCGGCGGCGGCGCTGTCGGCGGCGCTCCTGGTCATCTGCGCGGGGTTCGCGGTCAATTTCTACCTGATGGGGCCGGCGGTGGTGTATAACGCGGTGGCGAGGTGAGGAATGAATGCCAAGCACAGAAAAACGCTACGGGCGCTTTTTTCCGCGCCGCTGCCGAAGACGATGGCATTTCGCGATATTGAAAGTCTACTTCGGGCGATAGGGTGCACCGTCGAAGAAGGGCCGGGGTCAGCCGTAGGCTTTGCACTTCGCGGAAAGAACGTGGGGTTTCACCGACCGCATCCGGGCAAAGAGGCAAAGTTGTATCAAATCAAATTGGCGCGCGATTTCCTGAATGATGTTGGAGTCAGGCCATGAGCATCAACACGATGGATTATAAAGGATATTCCGCGTTGATTGAGTATAGCGCGGAAGATGAATGCTTGGTGGGGAAAGTTGTCGGCATCAATGATCGCATCGCGTTTCACGGCGACAGCATTGCCGGAGTTCGCGAGAATTTCCACAATGTCATCGACAATTACCTGAATTCTTGCAAACACAACGGCAAAAAACCCGAACGTCCGCGTTCCGGAAAGCTGACGCTCAATCTTCCCGCCGAATTGCACGCCTACGTATCCCGGCAATCCGAGGTCACCGGGTGCAGCCTGAATCAAATGGTGGTCGATGCCATCAAGGCTGTTTATGTGGATGGCCCGACCGAAGTTGCTCCCGCGCCTTCCAACCGAAGGACAAGGGGCAGGGGAAAACGGAGAGAAGCGGCGGCAATAAAGTAATTGCTATTATCCCCGCCTCGCCGCCGCGCCGACAATCCGCGCCACCAAATCCTTGTACGACAATCCGCCCTGCGCCGCCGCCGCCGCGAAACCGGCGTCGGGGGAAAGGGCCGGGTTGGCGTTGGCTTCGAGTATGAACGGCTGTCCCGACGCATCGACGCGGAAATCGACGCGGGCGTAGCCGGCGAGGCCGAACAGCTTCCACGCCGACAATGACAAGGCGGACAAGCGATCGAGCAGCGGCCTGTCCGCCCCGCCCGGGAAAACGCGGGGCGTCGCGATGTATTCGGTCGATTCCTCGTCCCATTTGGCACCGTAGCCGACAATGTGCGGCTTGCCGGCCGGCAGATCGGCGAAGGTGATTTCGCCCGCCGGCAGCACCACCGCCCCGCCTTCCCGATCTTCCAGCACGGACAGGTTGAACTCGCGCCCCGCGATGAACCGTTCGGCGAAGAACGGTTGCCCGTGCCGCGCCTCCTTTTCCCGCAGAAGCGCGGACAGCGCGCCGCCGTCGAGACCGGACACGACGGACGAATCGTCGAGGAACAGCGACGCGTGCGAATCCCGCGTCTTGATTATCCAGCTTCCGGCCGCAACCGCGTCCGCCTCCGCCTCGGGCAGGAATCGGAGCGTGCCGCCCGCGTCCAGCCAGGCGCAGGCCGGCGTCGGCAGGCCGCCGGCGATCAGCGCAACCTTCGCCGCGATCTTGTGGTTGGCGAGATGCATGGCGAGGGCGCCGGAGCCGGTGAAGGGCACGCGCCACTCCTCCAGGAGAAGCGGCACAATGGTCTGGAGCCGATCGGAACGGTCGAGCGACTCCGCCAGGTTGAACACCACGCCCGGCCGCAGCGCCATCAGACGGTTCTTGAATCCGCGCAGATCGATATCGACCGGCAGGCGCATGGAGCGGACGCCGAGCTCCCGCAACGCCGCTTCGATGGCGTCCATCTGGACCGCCACATCCTGCGCCGCCTTGTCGCCGGACAGGGCGAGCTTGTCGTGGACCAGGACGGCGTCGCGGACGGAGACGGATGGCGCGGCGCCGGTCATTTCTTCACCCGCTTCGCGGCGGAGGCGAGGATGTCGCCGATCAGTTGATCGAACCCGATGCCGAGGAGCCGGCAAAGAATCGGCAGATCGGAGTGGACCGGGTTGAGCCCGGCCAGCGGGTTCGCCTCGATGAAATGCGGTTTCCCCTTGGCGTCGGAACGGAGGTCGATGCGGCCGGCGTCGCGGCAACCGAGCGCCCGGTAGGCGGCCAGCGCGATATCGCCCGCCTCTTTCGCCTCGGCGTCGTCGGCCAGGCGGTATTGGACCCGGTCCTCGTACTTGTCCTTGTTTTCGAAAGTGTAGGCGCCCGGTTCGGCCGAATCCAGGAGCAGAACTTCCATGACGCCGAGGACGCGCGCCTCGCGGCCGGTGCCGACAATGCCGGCGGTGAATTCGCGGCCGGGCAGGAATTCCTCGACCAGTACGGGCTGGTCGAAACGGTCGAGAAGATCGGCGCACACGTCGCGGAGCATGGCCGCGTCCTTGACCTTGGCCTTGGCGGTGACGCCCTTGCCGGTGCCTTCCGCCACCGGTTTGGCGAACAGCGGGTAGGCGAGGGGCAGAGCGGCGAAGTCGGCGTCCCCGTCCTCGATCACCGCGAAATTCGGCGTCGGCACGCCGGCGTCCCGGACGACGTGCTTGGTCATGCCTTTGTGGAGGCAGAGGGCGAGGCACAGCGAATCGCCGAAGGTGACCGGAATGCCGTAGCCTTCCAGAAGGCACGGGATCTGCGCTTCCCTGCCCATGCCGCGCATGCCTTCGGCTATGTTGAACACCAGATCCCAGCTTTCGCCCGCCCCCAGCCGACTGACCAGCCGGTCCAGCTTGCCGATGCGGGTGACGCGGTGGCCGTGCCGGACGATGGCCTGCTCGATGCCGTCGATGGTTTCCGGCTTGTCGAACTCGGCCGCATCTTCCGGGCTGAAGCCTTCGGCCAGGTATTCCTCTTTCAGATCGTAGGTGAATCCAATGTACATGGTCAGCTCCGCTTGGCTGTCAGGCGGTCGGACTGGGCCGCCCGGTTTTTGATGACCAGTTCCGGCGCTTCCATCATGACCCGGCTGCCGGCCGGCACCGATTCGGTCAGCCACACGCTGCCGCCGATGATGGAATCCCTGCCGATGACGGTTTCGCCGCCCAGGATGGTGGCGCCGGCGTAGATGATGACGTTATCCTCGATGGTCGGGTGGCGCTTGGTGTTGCGGAGCTTCTGCCCCTTTATCGGGCTGAGGGCGCCGAGGGTGACCCCCTGGTAGACGCTGACGTTGTCGCCGATGAGGGTGCTTTCGCCGATGACGACGCCGGTGCCGTGATCGATGAAAAAGCGCCGGCCGATGGTGGCGCCGGGATGGATGTCGATGCCGGTCCGCGAATGTGCGCGCTCCGTCCACATGCGGGGAATGATGGGAATCGCCATGCGGTAGAGGAAATTGGCGAGCCGCTGGGTGGCGACCGCCTCGAGGCCGGGATAGCAGAACAGGATGACGTCGAGGCTTTCCGCCGCCGGATCGCGCTCGAAGGCGGCGGCGACGTCGTCCTTGAGAATCTGCCTGAGCTTCGGCAGTTCGGCCAGCAGGCGGTTGACGGCGAAGACGGCGCGGTCACAGGCGTGGCAGATTTCCCGGTCGGTCCGGCGCTGGCGGCAGTCGTAGGCGAGGGCGCGTTCGACCTGGCGGGTCAGTTCCGGATGGATGCGGGTCAGCAGTTCGCCGAAATAATAGGGAAGGCTGCCCGGCGACACCGCCTGCCCCTGCGCGTAACCGGGGAACAGCACGGCCAGCAGCATGTCGAGGACGCGCTCCACCGACGCCTTGTCCGGCAGATCGTGGCCTTCGATATGGTTGATGGCGAGATTGTCGGCGCAGCTTTCCACCAGGCTGTCGACCAGCTCGGGAATGATGTGGCTTTTGGGTTGCAGCATGGGAATGCTCCTGTCAAATCGTGAAATCAATTCACGATTCACAATGCACAATGAAGTTTTGCAAATTCGCGATTGAACCGCGCGGTACAATCCCGTAGCGCATGTTTTGCCCGCTGGACCCCGGCTCAACTTCCCGCTTTTCGCCCGGTTCAACGTGTGCCCGCCGGAATGACGTTTAGGGGGGTGTGCGGCGTTTTTGGCGCGGAGACTCGTCTCCGCGCCAA
>JAVBRW010000040.1:0-17563 GCA_031547475.1 Planctomycetota bacterium | reverse complement strand
TGAATAATGGATGTGTTAATGAATTAATTAACAATTATTCGTGGCGACATGCAATTGCGCAGGAAAATTGTTAATTAATTCATTAACCCATCCATTATTCATTGTTCATTCTTAATTGTTAATTCGAAAAATCCCCTCCTTTTTCTTGACTAAGCCGTTCCGCATACTATAGTCAAGTTATCGGTACACAACACGCGAAAAGGCGGTGTTCGATGGAAAAATCATCCCACCGATCAACCATGCGCCAGGTGGCGCAGATGGCCGGCGTGTCGGCCATGACCGTCTCGAAAGCGCTCGGCAACAAGCCGGGCGTGTCGGCGGAGACGCGGAAACGCATCGCGGCGGCGGCCCGCAAGCTCAACTACATGCCGAACCTGCTGGCCAAAAGCTTCCGGACCGACCGGACCAACACCATCGGCGTCATCATGTCGTCCGGGTTCGAAAACGTGTTCACCATGCTGTTCCAGGGCATCGAGGCGGCGGCGGCGGAGATCGGCTTTTCCACCCTTTTGGCCACCACGGCGGACGATCTGGAAAAAGAGCGGGAAATCATCGAAATGCTCGCCAGCAAGCGGGTCGACGGCCTGGTCCTGACCTCGGCCCTCCATTTCAGCGAAAAACTCCGCCTGCGGCTGGAACAACTGGGCATACCCTATGTCCTCACCGTCCGCTCCTACCCCGATCCGTCCGTCACCACCATCTGCAACAACAATTACGCCGGCGCCCGCGAAATGATGGAATACCTGATCGCGAGCGGCAGCCGGCGCTTTCTCCTCCTCCCCATGGAACAGGCGCGCTGCAGCACGGCCGAACGCCTCCGGGGCTGGGGGGAGTCGCTGGCCGCCCACGGCCTGTCCGTTCCTCCGGAACGCGTCGCCTTCGTCGATCCGGACATAGACGGCGGCTACGAAGCGATGAAAAAACGCATCCGCAAACGGCGCGACTGGGACACGGTGGTGTGCGGCAACGACACCATCGCCATAGGCGCCATGGAAGCGCTTCTCGAAGCGGGTGTGGACATTCCCGGCCAGGTGCGCATCAGCGGCTACGACGGCATTCCCCTCTCCCCCTACGTCCGGGTGCCTCTGACAACGGTGGAACAGCCCCTCTACCAGATGGGCCGGGCGGGCATGCGCCTGCTGGCGCACAAGATGCGCGATCCCGGCCAGGCGGCGCAACAGGTGGTGATGAACAGCAAACTGGTTGTCCGGCGCTCGACCTGATCGGCAAAAAATAATTACCGGTATCCATGCCCGTTTTCGAGCGAAAAACACCAATTCGATCATGTATCGCCCAGGCGCAACTTTATGAAACACGCGCAATTTACTCGAAAAACCCGCAAAAAACCCCAATGGTAAAATAGTGCTCGGACTCTGCCGTTCACGTAAAAATAATACAAATCCAATTTGACTAGGAGTGTCCAGGTGTTATAGTATGGTTACCGATAATCTAAAAAGAATGGCGGCGCTCTTTCATTTCGGCAATTTCGTTTCGGCTTGGCACTTTTGTATTCGACCCCTGATTATTGCCGCCGCAGGGCATTGCGGCCTCCCCGGCCCCAGAAACCGGCTTCACCAGTTCAAGGGAACCTCAAGGCGGGCGCCGTCGTCCGCCAGGGATGTGTATTTGTGTCGCAACCGCATGCCTATGGCCAACGAAAGGGCGGAGTCGCATGAAAACGGTGTTTCGATGGTTCGACCGGGCCGTGTATTTCGTCATGTTCCTGTGCATCGCCGGGTTCGTGGCAATCGCGTTCGTCCAGGTGGTGAGCCGGTTCGTCCTGAACCATTCGCTCTACTGGTCCGAGGAAATGTGCCGCTACATGTTCGTGTGGATGGTGTTCCTCGGCTCCGGCATCGGGCTTCTCCACCGCCGCCACATCACCATCGACGTCGTCCCCAACCTGATCCCGAAAGCGTTCAAGAAGTATTACAACGCCGCCATCGATTTGATCATCATCGCCTTCTCCGTCCTCGTCATCGCCTACGGCTACGGCTTCGCCGAACGCGGCATGCGCCAGGGATCGCCGGCCATGCAGATACCCTTGGGCTATATATACTACGGCATCGTGGTCGGCGGCGCCGTCATGCTGGTGAACTGTCTCCGCGCCATGCTGACCGACCTCTTCGCCCTGCCGGTCGAGCCGGAGCCGGAGGAGAAAATCGAACTCGACATGACGCAGGAGGAATTCAACAAACTCCTCGGCATCGAAATCGGCGGCGACCGGAAAAACGCGGAAAAGACCGCCGGGGAGGGGAAATAACATGCTGCAGCCGCTTCTCATCGCGTTCATCGGCCTCATGTTCCTCGGCGTCCCCATCGCCTATTCCATGGGCGTGGCCAGCTTTTTCGCCCTCATCGTCGGCGGCGGCGTGCCGCTCCGGGTGGTGCCGCAGCGCATTTTCGTCGCCATCGATTCCTTCAGCATGATGGCCATCCCCCTCTTCATCCTCGCCGGCGAACTGATGAACGGCGCCGGCATCACCGCCCGCATCGTCCGCTTCTCAAGTTCGCTGGTCGGCCACATCCGGGGCGGCCTGGCGCACGTCAACATCCTGGCCAGCATGTTTTTCGCCGGCATCTCCGGCTCCGCCTCGGCCGACAGCGCGTCCTTGGGCTCCATGCTCATCCCCGCCATGGTCGAGGACGGCTACGACGCCGATTTCGCCGTCGCCGTCACCGCCACCTCCTCCACCATCGGGCCCATCATCCCCCCGAGCATCATGATGATCATCTACGGTTCCATCACCGGCGATTCCATCGGCGCCATGTTCCTGGGCGGCGTCATCCCGGGCATCCTGCTCGGCCTCACGCTGATGGTGGTCTCCTACATCATCTCGGTCAAGCGCGGCTACAAGGCGGAAAAGCGCGTGCCGCTCCGGGGCGTGTGGAGCGCGTTCGTCTCGTCCCTCGTAGCCCTGATCATGCCGTTCATCATCCTCGGCGGCATCCTGTCCGGCGTGTTCACCGCCACCGAATCCGGCGTCATCGCCGTCGTCTACGGCCTCGGCGCCGGCCTCTACATGAAAGAGCTGACCGCCAAGAAGATGTACACCATCTTCACCAACGCCGCCCTGACCTCGGCCCTCACCATGTTCATCCTGGCGTCGGCGCAGGTGCTCGGCTGGATACTGGCGCGCGAACGTTTTCCGCAAATCGTCGTCGCCTGGCTCCTGTCCCTGTCCGACAACCCGAACATGATTTTCGTGCTCATTCTCGCCTTCCTGTTCGTGCTCGGCTTTTTCATGGACGGTTCGGCCGCCCTCATCATCCTGGTGCCGGTGTTCGTGCCCGTCATCCAGCAGTTCGGCTACAACCCCATCCATTTCGCCGTCGTCATCGTCATGATGCTGCTGGTGGGCGGGGTGACGCCGCCGGTCGGCGTCCTCCTGTTCATCACCTGCAGCATAGCGAAAATATCCATCGTCCAGGCCTCGCGGGCGGTCATCCCCTTCGTCGTCGCCATGGTCGCCCTCATCCTGCTCTGCGCCTTTGTCCCGCAACTGGTGACGTTCATACCCAGCATCCTGATGTGATTCTCCGTTCATGACACAAGGAAACACGCCCATGCTCGACACTCTCCATCCCGAAGACGTGAAACGCCTCCGCGAACTCGGCAAAAAACTGGCCTATATCGCCCAACATCCCGATCAGGAAAAGCACCGCGCCATCTGGACCGCCGCCAACGACGGCAAAATGATCCGCCCGGCCGTGCTGGCCCGCGATTACCCGGTCTACCTCCTCGACACCGACGGCGCCCTGACGCCCACGTGCCGGGACGAGTTCCTCCGCACCGTCGAGGCGGACATCCTCCTGAAGCTGTACGAGTGGGAGCATCTCCGCTGCCACCGCGTTATCGAGCCGTACATCAACTGCCAGGCCGACGTCAAAGACACCGGCCTCGGCATCGAAGCCTCCAGCCCCGGCTCCGACGACATCAACGCCGTCGCGTCGGAGGCGGTGTCGACGGCCAGACATTTCGACCGCATCCTCACCTGCGAAGCGGATCTCGACATGATCAAAATGCCCGAGGTCGTCCACAACGATGCCGGCACCAAGCGCCGGCTGGAAGTGATGCACGAAATTTTCGACGGGATAATCGAAGTCAAGCTGCACGGGGCCGACTACTTCCAGTGCGTGCCGTGGGACGATCTGCTGTCGTGGATGGGCATCGAGGAAGGCATGTACGATTTCGTCCTCAACCCCGATTTCATGCACGCCGCCGCACGCCGTTACATGGACGCCTACATAACCCTGGCGCAACAGTACGAGGCGCTCGGCCTGCTATCGTCCAACAACGCGAACGTCACGGTCGGCGCCGGCGGCTACGGTTACACGACGCTTCTCCCGAAACCGCCCGCCTCCGGCGTCGGCGCCAAATTGAAAGACGTCTGGGGCTTTGTCGCCGATCAGATAATGACGTCGGTGTCGCCGGAAATGTCGGACGAATTCGCCTTCGCCAACGAAAAGCGCTTCGCCGATCTGTTCGGCATTATCTACTACGGCTGTTGCGAACGGCTCGATCACAAATTGGGCGAGCTGAAGACTTTCTCCAACCTGCGGAAGGTCTCCCTCTCCCCCTACGCCAACATCGAGGCGGGAATGGAGAAAATGGCAGGCGGCACGCTGGTCGTCTCGTTCAAGCCCAACTCCAACCACCTGACCGTCAACCCGCCCGAATACGGGCTGCTCAAAAAGGAATTGGAAAACGTCTGCGGCCTGGCCCGGAGATACAACTGCAGCGTGGAAATTCTCATGAAAACCATCATCACCCTCAGGGGCGAGCCGCAACGCTTGTGGAAGTGGTGCGACTTGGCGATGGACGTGGTGAACCGTTATTGATCGAGAAAAGGAGAGCAGGCATGAAGTACGGCAAAACGTTTCTTCTGGCGGCCGCGTTCGCGCTGGCGACGGCGACGGCCATGACGGGGGAAAAAGCCATCATCCGCATCGGCACGCCGAAAGCGGTCAACACCCCCATCCATCGCGGCTGCGAACTGATCGCCAAGATTTGCGCGGAAAAAAGCGGCGGCACCCTTGAGGTGCAGTTGTTCCCGGCCGGCCAGATCGGCTTCGAACGCGATCTGATCGAGGGTCTGACCGAAGACACCATCGACGCCGCCTGGACCTCCACCGCCCTGGTCGGCAATTTCGAGGAGTCGCTCGCGCTGTTTTCCCTCCCCTACGTGTTCCGCGACTACGATCACGTCCACAACGTGGTGGACGGCGAAATCGGCCAAAAAATCCTGGCCGATTTGCAGAAGAACTGGGGCATCCGCACCGTTGCCTTCCTCGATCAGGGTTTCCGCCACGTATGGAACAACGAACGGCCGATCACCAAAATCGAGGACGTCAAAGGCATGAAGCTTCGCGCGCCCGAATCGCCCATCTACATCGACACGTTCAAGCTGATGGGCGCCAACGTCACCGTGCTGTCGTGGGGCGAAACCTACACCGCCATCCAGACCAAGGTGGTCGCCGGCCTCGAGCAGCCGATGGAATCCATCGTCGGCCACAAGTTCTACGAAATCTGCAAATACGGCTCGTTCACCAACCACATGTTCGCCGGCGGCTTGTTGATGATCCGGGAAAACCTGTTCCAGTCGCTGTCGCCCGAGCACCAGAAGATTTTCCTCGAAGCCTGCAAGGAAGGCGAAGCGTCCTGCAACAAGGAAGCCCGCCAGATCGAGGAGGAATTCGTGAAGGAGCTGAAAGCCAACGGCATGGTCCTGAACGAAATCGCACCGGCCGAAATCGACCGTTTCGCCGCCGCCATGCAGCCGCTGTACGATCAGTACGCGAACAAGCTGGGGGGCCCTGACATTGTCGCGCGGGTGCGGGCGGTGAAGTAGGTTGGATATTTGCATCTGTGTTTTTTGAAGTGGGACGGATTTTCTTTATCGAATTAAGAATTAATAATGAACAATGAATAATGGATGATTTAATGGGTTAATTAACAATTATCCTTGGTTCACCGCTTCAGCAAGGATAATTGTTAATTAACCCATTAAATCATCCATTATTCATTGTTCATTATTAATTCTTATTTTTTTTCCACCCCTTCGTGTTCACGCCTTCACCACCACCGCCCGCGTTTTTCCCACTCCCCGCATCGCGTTCCGCGTATCGATAACCAATTTCGCGTGCGCACCCACCAGCGTGTAATCCACGTCCGCATGATCGGTCGCGACGATCACGGCGTCGTATTTTTTCAACGCCGCCGGCGTCAGCGCCACCGACTTCTGGGTGAAATCGTATTTCCGCGTCCGGTGCAATGCGGGGACGAACGGATCGTGGTAATCGACTTTCGCCCCCTTGTCGCCAAACAGCTCCAGAAGCCTGAGGCTCGGGCTTTCGCGGATATCGTCGACATTTTTCTTGTACGCCATGCCGAGCAGGAGAATCCGGCTGCCCCGCACGCTTTTCCCCGCCGCGTTCAGCGCGTCGGCGGTGCGGGCGACGACGTATTCGGGCATGGCGACGTTGACCTCGCCCGCCAGTTCGATGAACCGGGTCGCGCAGCCGTATTCCCGCGCCTTCCACGTCAGGTAGAACGGATCGATGGGAATGCAGTGGCCGCCCAAACCGGGCCCGGGATAGAACGGCATATAGCCGAACGGCTTCGACTTGGCCGCCTCGATCACTTCCCAGACGTCGATGCCCATGCGTTCGAACACCTGTTTCAGCTCATTGACCAGCGCGATGTTGACGCAGCGGAAAATGTTTTCCATCAGCTTGGTCGCCTCCGCCGTCTCCGGCGACGACACCGGCACGGTGGCGGGCACGATGGCCTGGTAGAGCAGTTCGGCCGCTTCCCGGCAGGCCGGCGTCAGGCCACCCACCACTTTCGGGATATCGGCGGCGGAATGGCCCCGGCTGCCCGGGTCCTCGCGCTCCGGCGACTAGGCGAGGAAAAAATCGCGGCCGGCGGCCAGCCCGCTTTTTTCCAGCGCCGGCCGCACGATTTCGCGGGTGGTGCCGGGATAGGTGGTGGATTCGAGGACAATCAACTGCCCCCGGCGGACAACACCGGCCAGCATGGCGGCGGTGTTGGCGACAAAGCTCAGATCCGGCTCCCGCTGCCGGGTCAGGGGCGTCGGCACGCAGACGAGGATGGCGTCCGCCCGCGCCAGTTCGGCCGGATCGCTGGTGGCGCGGCCGCCGTTGGCGCGGATCAGTTTGACGTCCGCCGGCGGAATGTGCCGGATATAGGATTTTCCCGCGTTGACGGCGTCGGCCTTCGCCTTGTCCATATCGTAGCCGAGCACGGGGAAGCCGGCGCGGGCGAAGGAAACGGTCAGCGGCAGGCCGACATAGCCGAGGCCGATGGTGGAGACGACGGCGGCGCGGGACGCGATTTTCTTTTTGAGCGCGGACAGGGGGGACGGTGTCGACGTTTTTTTCGGCATGCTGATTAACGCTTTCATTAAAAATCGCGCCTCCCCGCCCGGGCGCCGCAGGACATTCCAACAAATGTATCCGCATTCTATCCGCCAATCCCCCCTTGCGCAAGCAGTGAACGGAAACGGGAAAATCGGGGGATTATGCCTGAAAAATCGGACATTTTGACATTGACACGGGCTACGAATTACTGTATGGTTCAATAACTATATCGATGAAATTGCCCGGCGAAAGCCGCTCACAAGAACTTTGCCCTGGCCGTTCACGGCCGTTTCAGTATCCTGGCCTATCCACCTATTTATTCCAACGCGGACAAAGCGGCCGATTGCCACCGGCAAACCGCCCGTTTGCGTTTCGTTTCCGACAATCTTGGCCGGAATCCCATCGATTCCGTCCGTTTACCGAAAGGAGACAAGATGGTGAAGAAATTATTGGCGGCGGTTCTTTGTCTGGCGTTCGGCCTGTGTCTGGCGGCTCCGTCGGGGGAGACGTTCAAGCTGGGCGCGTTCCTCCAGTTGACCGGCGGCAACTCCGCCTATGGCATCGAGGCGAGAAATTCCATAGTCCTCGCCATCGACGAGATCAACGCCAAGGGCGGCCTGAACGGCAAGCAGATCGAGTTCATCCCCTACGACACCCAGGGCTCGGCCGAGGAAGCGGTCAAGATCGCGGCCAAGCTCATCGACGTCGACAAGGTCGACTGCGCCATCGGCTCGGTCAACTCGAACGAGGTGCTGGCCGCCGCCCGCTACCTGAACGACGCCGGCATCCCGATGTTCGGCCTCGGCACCTCCCCCACCTGGATGAAAGAAGGCTGGCCCTACGTTTTCCGCGGATCGTACAACAACGGCCTGTCGGCCCTTCTGGTCGTCGACATCATGGAAAAGCTGGGCATGAGCAAGGTCGGCATCTTCAAGGGGCAGGACGACGCCTCGCTCGGCACCGCCAAAGCGTTCGCGGGCGAAGTCAAGCGCCGGGGCTACACCATCACCGCCGACGAATCCTATGATCTCGGCGACACCGACTTCAGCGCCCAGGTCGCCAACATCATGGACTCGGAACCGCACACCGTGTTCCTGTCCGTCATCGGCGAGACCGGCCCGGTCATCGTCAAGCAGCTCCGCCAGCTCGGCTACACCGGCATCATCCTGTACAAGGAATCGTTCATGGTCGCGCAGGTCGAAATCGCCGGCAAGGCGGCGGCCACCGACATCCTTTTCCCCAACCCGTACGTTACCTATCAGTCGATTGACGAATGCGACATTCCGATCGTCCGCGCCTTCCTCGAAAAATACCAGGCCCGCTACGGCCACCCCTGCAAGACCGACTCCGCCTACCGCGGCTGGGACACCATGATGACCATCCAGGAAGTCGTCAAGCTGGCCGGCTCCACCGACAGGAAGGCCATGCGCGATGCCGTGCAGAAGGTCAAGATGCCCGGCCTCGGCGGCACCATCGACTACACGGACGGCTCCGGCGAAAACTACAAGAAGTTCAACCTGTTCGCCTTCATCGACCAGAAGAACATCCTGCTCGACAAGTGGATCGCCGACGGCGGCTACGAGGCGTACAAGAAGAAGACCGGCAACAAGTACTAACGCCGCAGTTGTGTTTTTCCCGAGTTGCGGCGGGATGATGTTTCCGAATTAAGAATTAATAATGAACAATGAATAATGGATGATTTAATGGGTTAATGAACAATTATCCTTGCCGAAGCGGTGAACCAGAGATAATTGTTCATTAATCCATTAAATCATCCATTATTCATTGTTCATTATTAATTCTTAATTCGATTTGGTATTTCCCGTCCATCACCGCATCGCACGCCACAACCAGTGCTCACGTCGACTGCCTGATCACCAATTCGATCGGAAGGACCAGCCGCACCGCGGCCCGTTTCGGATCGCGGATATGGCCGAGGAGCAGGTTTATGCCTTCCCGACCCATCGTCTGAATGGGCTGGCGCATGGTGGTGAGGGGAACCCGGAGATCGTCCAGCAGCTCGATATCGTCGTAGCCGCAAAGACGGATATCGTCCGGAATGCGCAGGCCGCTCCGCAGTATCGCCCGCATGGCGCCGATGGCGATCACGTCGCAGCCGCACACCACCGCGCCCTGGCGCAGACCCTTCGCCAAGAACTTCGCCATCGCCGCATAGCCCGCCTCAATGCTCGGCTCGCTGCTGATTACGTCGCCGGGATTGTAGGAAAGGCCGTGCTCGTCCAGGGCGGCGCGGTAACCCCGGAGCCTTTCCTTGCCGCTCTGCGAATTTTTGGGAAGGGCTATCATGTGAATCCGGCTGCTGCCGGTCTCGATGAGGTAGTTCGCGATATCGCGGCCGCCCTGGAAATTGTCCCCGGTTACGGTGTCGATTTTGCCGCTGCCGCTCCGCATGAGCATGGCGACGGGTATGCCGAGATCGGTCGCCTCTTTCACGCTTTCGTCGTCGACGTTTTTCGGCGCCGCCAGCAACAGGCCGTCGATGCGTTTCGTCACCAGCGTGTGTATCGCGTTCTTCTCGCGCTCCGGATTTTGATCGGTGTTGACCATGACGATGCTGTAATCCTGCTCCTCGGCGACCTCGCCGATGGTTTTCAGCATCTTGGCGATAAGCAGGTGGGAGCTGTCCGATATGACGACGCCCAGGGTCCCGGTCCGGTTGACCCGGAGGCTTTTGGCGATGAGATTGGGCGAATAATTCATCGCCTTGGCGACGGCGAGGATGCGCTCCGCCGTCTTGCGGGAAACGCCTTCCTTCCCGCTCAGCGCCAGCGACACGGCCATGGACGAAACGCCGCATTGCCTGGCAACGTCCTTCATGGTCGCTTTTTTGTGGTTTTCCATCTTCCGGCACCCTTGGAGAAGCGCGTGGCATGGCGTCACAAACCGCCCCGGTCCGAAGGCCGGGGCGACGGGAATAATTCCGGTTCACAGGCCGCGAGGGGCTTACATTCCCAGATACGCCTTTTTGACATCCTCGTTGTTCAGCAGGTTTTCGCAGGAGTCGTGCATCACGACCTCGCCGGTCTGGAGCACATAGCCCCGGGACGCGGTGGCGAGGGCGATTTTCGAGTTCTGCTCGACGAAAAGAATGGTCGTCCCTTCGGCGTTGATGCGCTTGATGGCGATGAAGATTTCCTTGATGATGAGCGGCGCCAGACCCAGCGACGGCTCGTCCAGGAGAATCATTTTCGGGCGGTTGATAAGGGCGCGGCCGATGGCGAGCATCTGCTGCTCGCCGCCGGAAAGCGTGCCGCCGAATTGCGTCCTTCGTTCGAGCAGCCGGGGGAAGAGCTGGTAGACGTCGTCGAGATCCTTCTTCACCCCGGCCGAATCCTTCCGGAGATAGGCGCCGGTCATGAGGTTTTCCTCGACCGTCAGCTTCGAGAAGATGTGCCGTCCCTCCAGCACCTGCACCAGGCCGAGCCCCGCCACCCGGTGACCCTTCATTTTCTGGATGGGCTTCCCGTTGAACAGGATGTCGCCGTGCACGCCCCGGGGGCTGGTGAGGCCGGAGATGGTCTGCAGGGTGGTGGTCTTGCCGGCGCCGTTGGCGCCGATGAGGGTGACGATCTCGCCCTCGTCGACGTATATGTCGATGCCTTTGACCGAATGGATGTTGCCGTAGTAGTAGTGCAGATTCTTCACTTCCAGGAGTGGCGCCATGCTATTCACCTCCCAGGTATGCTTTGATCACTTCGGGGTTCTGCTGGATTTCCGCCGGCACGCCGCGGGCGAGGATCTGGCCGTAGTTGAGGACGAAGATATAGTCGGCCACGCCCATCATCAGCTTCATGTCGTGCTCGATCATCAGGATGGTGACGCCCGTCTCGAGAATGCGCTTCAGGAGAACGTCGAGGGCGGCTTTTTCGCCGGAGTTCATGCCGGCCGCCGGCTCGTCCAAGAGGATGAGCTTGGGCTTGGAGGCGAGGCCGCGGACGATTTCCAGCAAACGCTGCTCGCCGTAGGACAGGCTTCCGGCCGGGTTGAACGCCTTGTGCTCGAGGCCGACGAACTTGAGCCAGTTGTGCGCCTTTTCCAGCGACTCCGCCTCCTCGCGCCGCTGGAAGGGGGTGTGGAAAAGGGAGCCGAAAAAGCTCTGGCGCAGGCGGGAATGCATCCCGACCATCACGTTGTCCAGCACGTTCATCTTGCGGAACAGGTTGATGACCTGGTAGGTGCGGGCGATGCCGGCCTCGTTAATCTGGAAACCGCGCTTGTTCTCGATGTTTTTGCCGTCGAAGAACACCCTGCCCTCGTCAATCTTGTAGACGCCGCTGATGCAGTTGAAGAAGGTGGTCTTGCCGGCGCCGTTGGGGCCGATGAGACCGGTGATTTGGCCGGCGGTGATATCGACGTTGACGCGGTTGACGGCGGTGAGGCCGCCGAAGCGGATGGTCACATTTTCGGTTTTAAGCAGCATCGGTGGCGCCCTCCCCCTTGGCCGGGTCGGAATCCTTCGGCTTCCGCGTATGGCTGAAGATGTCCTTGCAGGCGCCGTACAGCCCGCCGGGCAGCGCCACGATGACGATGAGCATGAGAATGCCGTAGATGAACACCTGGTAGTCCTGGAAGTCGCGGAGCGCTTCGATGAGGAGCATGACCGACACCACGCCGAAGATGGGGCCGAGGAGCGTGCCGGTGCCGCCGAACAGGAGCATGGTCAGGAACAGGACCGACTGCCGCTGCATGAAGGTGTCCGGGCTGACGTAGCGCACCAGATGCATGTACATGGAGCCGGCGAAGGCGGTGTAGAAGGCGCTGATGGTGAAGGCGACGATTTTGTACTTGCGGACGTTGATGCCCATGCCGTCGGCGGCGTGGGTGTTTTCGCGGATGGCGATGAAGGCGCGGCCCACCTTCGAGTCGACCAGGTAGGTCTTGGCGAGGAGGAAGAGGGCGGTCAGCGCCAGCGCGAGGTAGTAGAAGTTGGTGTTGGAGTCGAAGGTGTAGCCGAAGACGGTGATGAATTCCGACCGCATGCCGATGAAGTCGCCGGTCACCTTGTACGGGGAGTGGGTGATGAACTGGTAGATGATTTCGCCGAACGCCACGGTCGACAGCGACAGAAAGTGGAACACCAGTTTCGACGCCGGCCAGGCCAGAAGCGCGCCGATGCCGGCGGCGGCGGCCGAGGCGATGAGCATGGACGGAATCGCCGGGAAGCCGGCCAGGTTGACCAGGAGGCCCGACCCGTAGGCGCCGAGGGCGTAGAAGGCGGCGTGGCCGAGGGAAATCTGGCCGCTGTAGCCGAACACCACGTCGAGGCCGGAGACGGCGATGATGTAAACCATGATAAGGCAGCAGATGAGCACCGAATAGGGGCTGCCGAACAGCACGGGCAGCACTATCGGCAGCGCCAGCAGCGCGCACACGACAACCGCCAGCGTCGGCAGGGAGACTTTCTTTCCGCCGTGCTCGGGCTGCGGCATGCGCATGGATTCCTGGGTTGGTTCCAATTGATTGTTCAAACGTTACCCTCCGAATTCATGGGAGAACCTTTTGGAGTGTCCTTCAATCAAACGTCCTGAATCGCCCTCTCGTTGAATATGCCGGTGGGCTTGACGAACAGGAAAATGATGAGCAGGAGATAGGCGATGAGGTTCTTCAGGGTGGAGGACGCGTAGCCGGCCACCAGCGTTTCCACCAGCCCCAGGATGATGCCGCCCACCATGGCGCCGTACATGTTGCCGTAGCCGCCGATGACGGCGGCGGAAAAACCCTTCCGGCCGATGAAGGAGCCCAGAACCGAGTAGACGCCGTAAATGGGTCCGACCAGGATGCCGGCGATGGCGGCCAGGCCGGCGGCCAGGCCCCAGGTGACGCCGGTGGACATGGAGACGTCGATGCCGCAGGCCTCGGCCGCCTTGGCGTCCATGGCGGCGGCGCGCATCGAAGTGCCCATTTTGGTCTTGGTCATGAAGATGTGGAGGATTACCATGCAGATGGCGGAGAGCACGACGCAACTGATCATCTCGGGCTGGATGCCGACGCCCATGATTTTCACGGTGATGACCTTGAACACCGACGGGAACGGCAGGGCGATGGTGCCCCACGCCAGCTGCGCCCCGTTCTGGATGATATAGGATATGGCGATGGTCGCCAGGACGATGTAAATCGCCATGACGTTTTTATTCAAAAGTTTTCGGATCGCCCCTTTTTCCAGAAGTATTCCGAAGAGGAATGAGGCGATTGTCGTCAGGACGACGGAGATGATGAACGCGGTGAGGTTGCTCGCGTTCTGCCCTCCTTCGCCCGGCTGGACGCGGAACATGTTGAAAAAGCTCAGCCCGAGGAAGGCGCCGAGCGTCATGATGTCCCCCTGGACGAAACTCATGAGGCCGGAAGCCTTGTAGATGAGGCTGTAGCCGAGCGCGATCAGACCGTAAATGCAGCCGAGCATGACGCCGGTGATGACCAGGCGCCGGAATTTGATGGGCGTCCCCAAATCCAGCACGAAATAGGCGGCGACCAGGCCGATCAGGGTACACACCGCAATAAACAACCATTTGTTTTTACTCATGCGTTGCACGCCTCCAAAGACATGGGGTTCGATTGTGCTTCCGCTGCGTCTTTCCGTTTTGCCTTTTCGAATCAACAATGAACAATTAACAATGAACAATGATGATTTAATGTTTCAATCAACAATTATCCCTGGCGCAATGCGCACCGGAAAAAATAATTGTTCATCAGCCCATTAAATCATCATTGTTCATTGTTAATTGTTAATTCGAAAGGCAAACAACCCGGCGTCAAAAACGCACGCCCCCAAATTAGTACTTGTTGCCGGTGCGCTGCTTGTAGCTCTCGTAGCCGCCTTCGGCCAGCCACTTGTCGAACAGGATGTTCTTGAGATCGATAAAGGCGAAGGTATTGAAGCTGCTGCCGTAGCCTTCGTTGCCCTGGGTGAAGTCGAGGGTGCCGCCGAGGCCGGGCATCTTGACCTTGCGCATGGCGGCGCTGATGGCGGCGCGGTCGTTGGAGCCGGCGATCTTGGTGGCTTCCCACAGGACCATCATGCTGTCCCAGGCGCGGTAGGCCGGATCGGTCTTGCTGTGATCGCCGTATTTGTTCTTGTACTTGGTGAGGTAGTCCTTGATGATCGGAATGTCGCATTCTTCAATGGAGTTGTACGTAACGTAGGGGTTGGCGAAGATGATGAAGTTGCACGCATCCTTGCCGGCAAGCTCGATCTGCGCGACCATGACCGATTCCTTGTAGACAAGGATGTGGTTGTAGCCGAACTGGCGGAGCTGCTTCATGAGGATGGGGCCGGTCTCGCCCATGGAGAGAATGAAGATGGTGTGCGGCTCGGCGTCGATGAGGTTGGCGACCTGCGCGCTGAAGTCGGTGTCGCCGCTGTCGTAGCTCTCGTCGGCCACAATCTTGATGCCCTGCGATTCGGCGTAGCGGGCGACTTCCTTCGCGGTGGCGAGGGCGGCGTCGTCCTGGCCCTTGAAGATGCCGAGACGGGTCATGCCGAGCTTTTTGACCATGCCGATGGACAAGGGGACGGACAGGTTGTTGTTCATGCAGGCGCGGAAGATGTTCTTGCGCTTTTCCGCCATCCAGCTCGGGGAGAGCCCAAGCCCGAAGGTGGGAATGCCGGCGTCGTCCAGATACTTGGAGGCGGCCAGCACTTCGTTCGAGTTGACCGAACCGATGACGGCGTCGACCTTGTTGACGTCGATAAGCTTGGCCGCGATCTTGACCGCTTCGTCGGCGACGCCCTGGGTGTCGTAGATGAACGTCTCAATCTGCTTGCCGTTGAAACCGCCCTTGGCGTTGATCTCTTCCACCGCCAGATTGATGACGTTCCTGGCCTCGACCCCGAACAGCGAGCCGTTGCCGGTCAGTTGCAGGAACGCGCCCAGCTTGAAGGTTTCGCCTTCGCCCGCCGCCGCGGAAACGCACAGCCCGAGACAGAACAGAACCGCCAACAGTTTTCTCAAACGCATGCTTTCTCCTCATAAAAGTGCCAAACTTCGTCCCCTCCCGCACCAGGCGGGCCGACGAAACAAAATCTTCCAGGCAGCCTTCGGCGCAACGGAACGGCATTCCCCGACAAGGCTACCGGAGCAACGGGGCCGTATCTTTTCATCGCTTTTGCGTCGAAGGCGACAACTCGGTGGAACCAGGGGTAAAAGCATGAGGCAAGTGACAGAGCGGCCGGCAAGGGAACTGTATCGTTAAAGTAATTGTAAAATACCGCATAACTCGCATTTGTCAACAGGTAATTTCCGTTTTTTTTGCGCACTCCCGGGGAACATGCCACAGATTCGCGCATTGATTCTTTATCGATAAAGGTTTAGCGTATTTCCGCCAATTCGCGAATCGTGGCACGATCGGCCGCCGCCGGGAAGGCGGCGGCTTTGTCAATGCCTTTACAGCGGCTTGCGCGTTCGGCATAATAGCGGGGGATTTTTTGAAACATCATGGAAAAAAGCCGGGCCGTTCTTGTTCGAAGCGCCCCAGCCGCCCCTATTTCTTGATTTTGGAGAACAGCAGTGTATTCGCCGCGAAAAACGTTGATCCGGAAAGCGCCCCAGGCGGGCAAGGTTGAGAAAAAGATCTATGTCATCGGCCACAAGAACCCGGACACCGATTCGGTGGTGTCGGCCGCCGCCTATGCCGCGCTGAAACAGGCGGAAGGCGTGTCCAATTGCCTCGCTGCCCGCGCCGGCAAGATGACGCCCCAGACCGAATACATTTTCGACCGTTTTCACGTCCCCGCGCCCGAATTCATTCCCGATCTGGTTCCCAAGGTCGCCTACTACTACAATCCGCGCATCAAAACCGTAACCACCGACATGTCGCTGTGGGACGCGATGAAAATGTTGCAGTCGGACGATTCGCGGGCCCTGCCGATCGTCGACGCGGAAGGGCGCTACCACTCGCTGCTCCACTACAGCCTTTTCGCGCAAAAGCTGGTCAAAATCTCCAATCCCCAGCAAAAAACCACCATCCAGACCAGCGTCAACCTGCTGTCGTCCGTCCTCCACGCGCAGGCGCTCGTGCTCCATAACGAAAAGGAGATAAAGAAAAGCCCGATAATCGTCGCCGCCGCCGAATTCGAATCGTTCAAGGCGATTCTCGACTCCCACATCCCGGAAAACACCATCGTCATCACCGGCAACCGCGCCGACGTGCAGGAATGCGCCATCGGCCGGAAAGTGCGGGCCCTCATCATCACCAACGGCATCATGCTCGACAAAAAGCTCCGCGAGCAGGCGGACAAGAACGGCGTGTCCGTCCTGGTCAGCCCCTACGACACTTCGTCCACCACCCTTCTCCTCATCTACTCCATGCCGGCCAGCGCCATGTCGAACGACGATCTGCGCCCGGTCCACCTCGAGGATCAGATCCGCAAGGTGACGCCGCTCCTGTGGGACGCGCCCGGCAAGGCCCTGCCGGTGGTCAACGACGACGACAAGGTTATCGGCGTGCTGTCGGAAAGCGACATCTACCAGGAGCCGAACATAGAAATCATCATGGTCGATCACAACGAGCAGTCGCAGGCGATCGAGGGGGTGGAAAATTTCAAGATTCTGGAAATAATCGATCACCACCGCCTCGGCAACCTCACCACCCGCTATCCCATCACCTTCATCAACAAGCCGGTCGGCGCCACCTCCACCATCATCGCCAGCCTTTACCAGGAAAGCCGCGTGCCGCTCGGGCTGGACATGGCGTCCATCCTCCTGTGCGGCATCCTCGCCGACACCCTCGTCCTCCAGTCCGCCACCACGACGGCAGAGGACCACGAACTGGCCGAATACCTGTCCAACATCACCAACCTCGAAATCGACGAGTTGGGCCGCGATCTGATGACCGCGTCCTCGAACATTTCCGGCCGCACGGCGGACGAGATGATCCGCCAGGACATGAAAGCGTACAATGAAAACGGCCTCGGCTTCACCGTCAGCCAGATCGAAGTCCAGAACCCCCGCGAAGTCCTGGCCCGGAAAAACGAGTTCGTCTCCGTCCTCGAGGCGGAACGGACGACGAACAATTACCTGTTTTGCGCACTCATGGTGACGGACATAACCGAACTCACCAGCCTCCTGCTGCTGGCGGCCGATCCGGCGTTCGAACACTCCATCCACCTGCCGAAACAGGAGGATTCGGTCTATGTCATGCGGGACATCGTTTCCCGGAAAAA
>JAVBRW010000433.1:0-9778 GCA_031547475.1 Planctomycetota bacterium | reverse complement strand
TCGAAGAACGACGTCACCGACGCGTTCATCACCTACGCCAAACCGCTGATCGGCGAGATGTCGCCCTTCGGCATGCTCGACATGTCGAAGAAGGTGAAAGTGTAAAGAAACGCAATGCATAATTCATAATGCATTATGCATTATGAATTATGCATTGCGTTTCTTTTTTTACTTGAAACTATACCGGACGGTCGGTATAGTAATGGCAAATGATTGTGCAAGAATAACCCCTATCCGGAATGGATTATGGCGCGGAAAAGCTCAAAAGAGGCGATATTGGAAGCGGCGGAGCGGGTGATCCGCCGACAAGGGCTTGCCGCCGCCAGCATCGAGGCGGTCGCCCGCGAGGCGGGTGTGAGCAAGGGCGGATTGTTTTACCATTTCTCCAGCAAAAAGGATTTGCTGCTCCAGCTTGTCGATCGCTATGACGAGGGATTCCAGAAATTGCGCCGGGAAGTATTCGACAAACTGCCCGATTCGCCCGGCCGGCTGCTCAAGGCGACCATCATCGCCTCGATATCCCATCCGGCCAAGGTCGGCGGCAGCATTTCGAATCTGTTGACCCTGCTGGACGATGTCGATCTGCGCGAACGCATCTGCCGGATCAAGAAAAAGGTGTTCGAGGAAGTGGCCGCCCACTCCCGCAATCCGGAAAAGGTCGCCATCGCCCTGCTGGCCGCCGACGGACTGTGGGTCACCGAAATGTTCGGCCGGCCGGCCTTCGACACCGAGTTCAAGAACAGGATTGTCAACGAGCTTTTGCGGCTGATCGACGTGCACAAGGATGAATTGGGGTAACCTCTGGAAATCGATGGTTTTTAGGGGTTCCCTTGGGTTCGGAAAAATCCGGAAAATCCGGCCGGCTCCGCCGCGACGGCGCGGCCGGGGAGGGGGGATTCCATGCGGAAGGCATTGAAAAGCGGGAGAACTTGGCTCAAGCTGGCCGGCGGCTTGGCGGCAATCGCGGTCGTGGCGGTTCTTGCCCTCGCGTCCGGGGGCGGGAAGGTCGAATCGGCCGAAACGGTGCCGGAATCGAAAAAGCGTCCGCCCACAATGGTCCAATTGACGGCGGTAAAAGAGATGGATTTCAACGAATCCATCGCCGCCGACGGCAGCATCAAGGCGCGTTTCTACTCACTGGTGTCGCCGAAAATCAAGTGGATAATCGAGGATATTTTCGTCCGCGAGGGCGATCCGGTCAAGGCGGGCGAGACCAGGCTCTTCCAGTTGGACGACGAAAAGCTGCTCCAGGCGGTCGCCCACGCCAAGCAGGCGCTGGTCATCGCCCGCTCCACCCTGCAGGAGCGGAAAGCGACCTACGACAAGGCCGAGGCCGATTTGTCGCAGGCGGAAAAGGACTTCGCCCGGACCAAGTCCCTCTACGAGCAGAAGGTGGTTCCGCTGAACGAATACGAAGCGGCCGAGACCAAGGTCAGGCAGTTGGACGCGCTTCTGGCCGTCAGTTCCACCGGCATCACGCTGGCCGAGCAGAACGTGACGCTGGCCGAAATATCCCTGGCGATGGCGGAAAAGGATGTCCGCGATTCGGTCATGTACGCGCCCATCGACGGCGTGGTCAGCGGCCGCTTTTCCGAACCGGGCGAAATGGGCGATCCCGGCAAGACGATTGTGCGCATCGACGATACCCGAAACCTCAAGGCGGTCGCCTATCTCCCCGGCCAATTCTATCCGCGCATCAGGCCGGGGAAGAGCATGGCCGAAGTGACGGTCCTCGACAGGAAAATCGGCGAGTTCCCGGTGAGCTACAAGGCGCCGGCCATCGACGCCGCGCTCCGCACCTTCGAAATCTGGGCCGACCTTCCGGGCGACGGCGAATACGCGGTGCCGGGCGCCCAGTGCGTCATCCGCATCATCCTGAAGGAGACCCGGGGCGTCGGCGTGCCCCGCGACGCCGTGCAGTTCCGGGCCGGCAAATACTGGGTGTTCGTCCCCGAAGGGGATGTCGCGAAAATGGTCGAGGTCAGGACAGGCCTCGACACGGCGGGCTGGCTTGAACTTGTCGATTCCCCGCTGAAGCCGGGCGATCGCGTCATCACCCAGGGCCAGTTCCTGCTCGAGGACGGCTATCCCATCCGCGAGCGCGCGACGGCGGGAGGGAAATAAATGTTTCTGTCCAACGGATCGGTATCCCGCCCAGTGGCGATGAGCTGCTTCATCATCGCCCTCACCCTGCTCGGCATGAACGCCTACCGGAAGCTCGGCCTCGAGCTCATGCCCAAGATGGACATTCCCTATATCACCGTCCAGGTCGAGTACCCGGGCGCCACCCCGGCCGACGTCGAAGTGGACGTGGTCAAGCGGATCGAGGACGCGGTCGGCTCCATCGACGGCCTCAAGCACATAACTTCGAGTTGCCTCGAGAACGTCGCCAGCATCACCCTCGAATTCAATCTCGAGACCGATGTCGACGTCGCCGCCAACGACGTCACGCAGAAGGTGAACGCCGTCATCGACGACTTCCCCTCGGGAGTCGAAAACCCGGTCATTCTCAAGGTCGACGTCAACGCCACCCCCATCGTCAAGCTCGCCCTCACCGGTAGCCTGACCATCAACGAGCTGTACGACTTCGCCGATCAGGAGCTGTCCGACCGCCTGTCGTCCATCTCTGGCGTGGCCAACGTCGACGTCATCGGCGGCGCCGAACGCGAAATCCACGTCGTCCTCGACCGCGAAAAAGTGGCGGCGGCCGGGCTGTCCAGCCTCGACGTCGTCACGGCGCTGCAGGGCGGCGTCCTGACCGTTCCGGCCGGGCGGGTGCAGGATTTCGGCAATGAATACAACATCCGTTTCGACGGCGAGTACGACGATTTTCGCGACATCGGCAACCTCCAGGTCGCCGGCCGCGACGGCGCCCGCCGCTATATCCGCGATCTCGGCCATGTGGAGGTGGCGTCGGCCGAAGTCCGCCAGGCGTCGTTCATCAACGGCCGCCCCTGCATCGGCCTCCAGATCGTCAAACGCCCGGACGCCAACGCGGTGCAGGTGGTTAACCGGGTCAGGGAAAGGCTCGACGATATCCGCAACTTCCTGCCCGGCGGTTCCGAACTGGTGTGGGTGACGGACGATGGCGAATTCGTCGAATCCAATTTCACCGCCACCATGTCGAACGTCCGCGATGGCGTCATCCTGACCGCCCTCATTCTTTTCCTCTTCCTCTTCAATCCCCGATCGACCCTGGTGGTGGCGATATCGATGCCCCTGACCATCATCATCAGCATTTTCGGGATGCAGCTCTCGGGTTTCACCTTCAACAACGTCACCATGCTGGCGCTCGGCCTCTCCGTCGGCACCCTGGTGACCAACTCCATCGTCGTCATGGAGTCGGTGGCGGCGCAACTGGAGACGGGCGCCGGTCCGTGGGAGGCGGCCAGGAACGGCGCCAACGACGTCGCCGTCGCCGTTCTCGCCTCGGCCGGCACCAATGTCGTGGTGCTCCTCCCCATCGGTCTGATGGGCAGCATGGTCGGCATGATTTTCCGCCCCTTCGCCCTCACCACTCTGTACGCGAACATCGCCTCGCTTCTCATCTCGTTCACGCTGGTCCCGATTCTGTGCGGCGTCATCCTGAGGCCGGTGGACGAGAAATCGATTCTGACCCGCCTCGGCGCCTGGTCGAACGGCCTGATCGACAAGGTGGCGAAGAAGGTCGGCGACGCCATGCGCTACATGGGCCGCCACCGCTGGGCGGCGGCTCTCCTCCTGCTGGCCAGCGTGGCCGCCCTGGTCCAGTCCCTGTCCATGCTGCCGAAAATCGGTTTTTCCATGTTCCCGGACATGGATCGCGGCAACTTCAACGTCAAGCTCGAATACCCGACCCAACAAAACCTCGAGCAGACCATCGGGCGCGTCCACGAGGTGGAAAAGTTGATCGCCGAGCTTCCCGGCATCGTCCACGTCTACACCGACGTCGGCGTGATCAAGGCGGTTCCCGGCAGCCCGTCCGAAGGCACGTTCCTCGCCAACATCCAGGTGAAGATCGTCAACAAGACGGAGCGGAAGGACGATATTTACCAATTGATGGACATGATCAGCGCCAAGCTGGCCAACTACCCCGACGCCGTCATCACCCCGTCCATCCCCAACATCATCGGCAACGAATCGATCCCCATCACCATGGCGGTCACCGGACTCGATCTCGATTTGCTGGAGGGCGTGGTCACGCAGGTCGAGGACGTTATTTCGACCGATCACCGCTACATCCGCCCGAGCACGTCGGTCCGCGCCCCGAGGCAGGAAATACAGGTCTCGCCCCGCCGGGCGCTCCTGGCCGACGCCGGCATCACTCCGGCGCAGCTCGGCACCATGCTCAGGACCAACCTGGACGGCACCAAGTCGGCCCAATACAAGTCGGGCGCCCGATCGTTCGACATCCGGGTCAAGTTCCAGCCCGAACCCGGCACCAGGCAGATCGAGGAGTTCCAGATACCGCTGTCCAACGGGCAGAGCGTCATGCTGCCGCAGTACGCGGACATTTCCGTGAAGCCCGCCCCGGTCATCATCTCCCGCTACGACAAGATGCGCATGGCCGGCCTCTATTCGTCATTGGTGCCCGGCTTCGCCCTCGGGAGCGGCGTCAACGACATTACCCATATCATCAACGACAGGGGCATCCTGCCGTCCGGCTATTCCTTCACCTTCCTCGGCATGGCCGAGATGATGGGGGAGGCGCTGGCCGAGTTTTCCGAAGCCATCCTCACCGCCATCATCCTCACCTACCTCGTGCTGGCGGCGTCGCTGGAATCGTTCACCCGGCCCTTCTACATCATGCTGACCGTGCCGATGGCCCTCATCGGCATGTTGTGGGCGCTTCACCTGTGCAACATGTCCATCAACTCCATGGTCCTCCTGGGGGGCGTCCTCCTGATAGGCATTGTCGTCAACAACGCGGTGCTCCTCATCGACCATACCCAGCAGCTGGTGCGGAGCGGGCTCGATTCCGGGGAGGCGATGATCCAGGCCATGACCCTCGAGTTCCGGCCCATCATCATGATCACCATCGCCGCCGCCCTCGGCATGTGGCCGCTGGCCGTCGCCAAGGGTCTGGGAAGCGAAATGTCGGTGGGCATCGGCATGTCGTCGGTCGGCGGCATTGTCGTGTCGGGCGTTTTGACCCTTATCGTCATCCCGGCCACCTTTGTCCTGGTGAATCCGCCCAAGCACGAAACGCCGCCGCCGGACAGCGAAATCACGGTGCGCCGCACCAGCACCCGCTTCTTCACCAAGGGCCCGAACGCGTAGCGATCTCCCCCGTGGCCGCGCCTCCGCTTTGCGGTTAAAAATCCCGTCATTCCGGTCGGAGTGACGGGATTTTTGATCGCAAAGCGTTTTCATGCGTTTGTCTCGCCGGGACGGCGGTGTTTTTGCGCTTTCCTTTTCCGCCTGTTTCACCACAATAATCGTGTGCGCCCGATCGGGGAATGATCGGGGAATCTCGGATTTTTGGGGGAGTATGGCCGTGGACGAACCTGTACGATTAGTCTGTCCGGAATGCGAACTGGTGTACCGGCTCAAGAAATACCGGCCCGGCAAAAACTATGCCTGCAAAAACTGCGGCGGCGCCCTGCGGCCGATGGAGGAGGCGGCGCGCCCGCCGGCCACCGCCGACAACATCCATATCCACAACGATCCCCACACCAACCACGAGGGCGCCCGCGCGCTGGACTTCGAGGCCGGCATCGTCGACGCCAACCTCGCCGCCGTGGACGCGAGCCGCAATGTGACGCCGCCGCCCTCCAAGGGCGGCACCGCCGTCCGGGCCGCCGATCCGCTGCGCGATCAGGTTTCCCGGCTGTCGCAGGCGGTCGACGCGCTGGCCGGCCGCATGGCCGCCGCCGGCGGGGCGGGCACGTCGAAGCTGGAGGAGTTGACCGGGCTGGGCAACAAAATCGTCGAGATGGTCGATCAGCTCGACGACTATGCGCGCGACGGTTTCGATACCCTTGCCTACGAGGTCCGCACGGTCGACGAAAAGCTCGACGAAACGCTCAAGCGCGCCGATCCGGACAAGCTGAACGCGCTGGCCGGCCAGATCAGGGAAATGCACGAACGGCTGGCCGCCAAGCTGGACGAGCGCCCCGCTCCGGCCGCGGCGCCGGACGATTCCGCCTCCGCCCATGCGGTGGAAATCGACATCGACGATTTGGCCGCCAGGCTGGTGGCGGGCGTGCGGGCCAAGGCTCCCCGGATCGACGAGGAAAGCGGTTTGGCCGTCGACGCGCTGGCGCGGGTGGCGGACGAACTGGTCCGGGAGCAAAGCGCCAATTCCGCCCGCCTCGATCAGTTGTCCGAGGCGGTGCGGGGTTCGACCGCCAGCGTGGAAAAACTGCAGGAATGGCGGGGCGATTTGCCCATCCAGGTGGCGGACGAGATCGGCCGGACGGTGGAGGAGCGGGTGGTCGGCCCCATATCGGGTGCGCTGGCCCGGCAGGCGCCGGCCATCCTGTCGGAATTGCAGGACAACAAGCTGGTGGATATCGTGTCCCGGTCGGTCCGCGAGGCGCAGCGGCCGCTCCTTCGGGAAATCCTTGCCGGCGGCGGGCGGAACGGTGTGCCGGTGTGGCTGTTCGCCTCGATATTGCTGCCGCTGTTGCTGATTCTCGGCTACCTGTTCCTGCCCGGCGACAACACGATGGCGGACAGCGTGGCGGCGATGGCGGACAGCGTGAACCGGCTGGAGGCGCGCGGCCTGCCGCTTCCGCCGGAGACGGCCGAGCGCCTCCGCAGTATCGAGGACGTTGTCCTCGACATCCACGGCGAAGCGCTCGCCCATGTCAAAAACGCCGCCGCCCAGGACGAGGAGATCCGGAACCTCAACGCCAAGCTGGCCGAGCGTGACGCGCTGATCAAGGAATATTCCGACGCCGTGCAGAAGCAGTCGCGCCGGCTCCGGGCGTACGAGATGCGCTTGACGCGGCTCGGGGTGTCGCCGGAGACGGTGGAGGATTAAATAAACCGCACTGCCGTCGTTTTCAAATAATTCTCCGCCAGCGAATTGGCGATGCGTTTCATGATGTTCCGCCGAATTTCCAGATCGACCGGCAAATTCGGGTCCTGGTGCGCCTCGTTGATGCGGGTGCCGACCAGGAATTCGATGGCGTCCGAATCCAGCAGCAGGTCGATGAGCCGGTCGGCGGGATCGCCCGAGGAATTCACTTCCCTGTCCTCGAGCCGCCGCGCCACCTGCGTCAGCGTCAGCACGCCTTCCGTCACCAGATCGACGCCATGGATGGACGAGCAGGGCGGCAGCTTGGAGCCCCGGAGCGGAAGCTCGGTCTCGACATTGCAGCCCCATTCGCGGGCGATAAGGTTGGCGGTGGTGCCGCCGCACACCGCCTTTTTCCCGGGGAACGCGTCCAGAATGCTGGCGCACTCGGCGTCCCGGGCCTCGTTGTAGGGGGGGCCGGAGAGGACCATCAGGCGCCGGGGCCGGCGGAAATACATGACAAGGCAACTGGTGTCGTCGTACGGCTTGCCGCCCGGCTCCAGTTCCATCGCCGCCTCCACCACCGCCTGCGACAGTTCGCGGCTCGATATGGTCGGGTTTTCCCGTATGCGGTCGGTGACGAATTCCTGCAAACCTTCCCGCCGCCAGCCCAGCTTGTAGGAAAGGCTGCCCATGCCGGCCTGGGTCACGCCGTCCGAGCAGATGATGAGCCTGTCCCCGGCCGTCATCGCCGTCTCGGCGGTGCGCATGTGGCGGTTCGGAAACATCTTCGACGTCAATCCCCGCACCGGCAGTTCGTCCGGGCTGTCTTCCCGGAGCAGGATGAATTCGGGATTGCCCTCTTCGACTATGTGCACCATGCCTTCCTGATCGCAGTCGACGATGGAAAAGGTGGCGTAGCTGATTTTCCGCACCTGGCAGACCGGCAAGGACTCCATCATCACTTCGCAGAACCGGAGTATGTCCGAGTCGGCCGCGACGAAGCGGAGCGCCATGTGGGCGGTCATGGAGGCGAGGATGTTGGCCTTGACCCCGCTCCCGAGCCCGTCCGACAGGACGGCTATGAGCCTGCCCTCGTTGTGGAAGCGTTTCGACACGAAGGCGTCGCCGGAAACGTTCTGGTTCCATTTGCGGCAGGAATGGTGGTGGACGTCGATGAACAGCGGTTCCTGTTTCATTTTTTCAAGCCTCCGTTGCCGCCTTTGTCGTCGGAGAAGCCTTCGGCGATGGAGCTGAGGAGGATTTCGGTGTCCGCCATGTGTTCGCCGAGGCGGCAGGCGATTTCCTGCACGGTGGATATGTTCCGGTTGATGACTTCGCGGGCGCGCTGGGCGATCTGGTCGCGGCGGAGTTCGTTCTGGGTCACGTCGTCGACCATGGCGCCGACGGTCTGGTGCTTTTCGATGACGAAGATCTGCAGATCGAGAAGCTTGGCCCCGACCTTGAGGCGTTCGCGGCGGATTTCCTCGCCCGACCGGAGCGCGGCGCGGAGCAGCTTGCCGATGGGCATGATGTCCTCGACCTGGGCGCCGGCCATGCCGGGGTTGTCGTCGAATTTGCGGAGCGCCTCGTCGCCGGCGATGGCGGCGAACGGACGGTTCGACTCGATGATGCGGAGATCCGGGCCGACGATGACCACGCCGCTCGGCATGCAGCGCAAGAGCGCGTTGGCCTTCCGCTGCGCGATATGGCGCATGTAGGAGGCGCACATGGTGATTTCCGCGTCGCCGGACAAGAGGGCCTGCGCCATTTTGCGGCAGGTGTCGTAGCCGCAGGCGCCGCAGTTCAGCTCGTCCTCCTTCGACGTTTTGCCGACGCGGGACAGCGCTTCGACGATGGCCGCCTCGCTCCACACTGGGAGCGGCGTGACTTCCGGCTGGTATTCGATGCCGATGCGGAGGCCGTGGCGGAGTCCGGGAGGGCCGATGGTCGCGTTGTCGCGGACGGCGATGATGCCTTCGATGGGAGACGGATCGCGGGTGGTGCAGGGGCCGTTGACGCAGCCGCCGCGGCAGGCCAGGCCTTCGAGGAAAAACGGCGGCGACATGTCCCGTTCGCCCAGCTCCTTCAACGCCACCTGGAGGCGTTTCAAACCGGAGACGGACTGCATGCGCACGCGGGGCGGGCAGCCGTAATGCGCCATGGTCTCGGCCATGCCGCCTTCCAGCGGATACAGGGAGCCTTCGGCGGCGCGCCGGGGAACGAACTCGTCGTCCGGCGTCGGGTTGTACAGCTTCGGGTTGATGCTCCGTTCGGACAGCCAGAGGTCGAGTTCGCCGAAGGTGATGGCGAGGTTCATGAGTTCGGGATGGCGGTCGGCTTCCGACTTTTTCGCCGCGCACGGCCCGATGAACACGACGGCGATATCGGGGCCGAAATGATCGCGGAGCATTTGGCAATGGGTAAGGGCGGGCGAGGCGATTTTCGTTATATTGTCGGCCAGTTCGGGCACGTGCTTGCGGACGAGATCGACGATGGCCGGGCAGGCGCTGGAGATGAACAGCCCGCGTTCCGCCTCCGACAGTTCATGCGCGAGAGCGGCGGAAACCTCCTGTGCGCCAAGGGCGGTCTCGGACACGCCGGCGAAGCCGAGGCGGCGGAGCGCCGCGATGATCTGCCCCTGCTCCCATTCCGGGTGCACCGCCACCCAGCTCGGCGCCAGGGACGCATAGACCGGCGTTCCCGACTGGAGGAGGAATTTCACCCTGCCGACGTCGTTCCTGAGCACTTTGGCGCCGGACGGGCAGATGCGCGCGCAGCGGCCGCAGGCGACGCAGCGCTCGGCCACGATGTAGGCGCGCTCGTTCTCCACCC
>JAVBRW010000315.1:0-9359 GCA_031547475.1 Planctomycetota bacterium | reverse complement strand
TTTTTCGGCTTTTCCTTCGGCCTGGGCGGGCTCGGCGCCGCCGTCCTGGGGAAGGTGGCGGACGATTACGGGATAAATTTCGTCTACTCCATCTGCGCGTTCCTTCCGCTGCTGGGAATCGTGGCCGTGCTTTTGCCGAACTTGAAAGAGCGGAAGACGGGTAGGAATTAGTGGGGATTTTATGGGCGGAATAAAAGGTTTCGACGACTGGAAATTCTGGCTCGCCCTTCTCCTCTACGGCTTGTCGGTGCCGCTGTTTTTCGAAAACAGCCTGTCGTGGAACGCGTTCAATGTGCTGATGCCGGCGCTGATTTCCTTCATCATCGTCGCCTCTATCGCCTGGGACTACCGCGTCATCGGCAGCCCGCGCCATCCGTTTTGCCTCATACTCCACTTCGCCTTCTTCGTCGCCGTCATCTTCGCCCTCAACCGGCTGATGCTGGTGGGCGATTTCACCCTGCCCCGGAGCGGCATACCCACCGTCACCGGCTATTTGGCCGATGCGGTGAAAAATTTGCCGCTGGTGGGCGATCTCTACCGGCTGTTCAACCTGGTGCTGAAATCCCTCGGCTACGCCGTCATCATGCTGCTGGTTTCGTTCGCCATCATGTTTTCGCGCAAGGTGGCGCTGGCGCTTCTCGCCATATTCGCGGTCGCGTTCGTCGCTTTTTCGGTCGGGCAGAACCTCAACCCGAATTTGTGGAGCCTGTTCGCCGGTCTCGGTTGCCTGGTTGTCGCGTTCTGGCTGCAGCGCGAAGACGAGCAGAAATACCGATTCTGGAACCAGGTGGCGGATCGGCTGGCCAATTCGCCGCCGCGTCTCCGCGCCGACATGAAGCTGCAAATCGCCGCGCTGCGGCGGCTGAACGCGTCGGGCGCATTGAACGAACGGGAAATCCGGGGCGTGGCCGCCGGCGTCATGGGGTGCGATTCAAGCGATCCGCGCTTGCGGGACGTGTGCATGCGCCTCCTCGATCAGCTCATATCGCAGGAAGGGCTGGCCGAGGCGCGGGACGGCAACCAGGGCAAGCGGCTGGTGCTGCTCCTGGGGGACGAGGCGTCCGACTTTTTCGCCAATTGCGCCCGGCTGGTGCGGATTATCGTCACCCTCGGCTTTTGCATCGTCTACATTCTTTCGCCCATCGATCTCATCCCCGACGCGACACCGGTGTTCGGCGTGGCGGACGATATGGCGATAGGCGTCATCGGCCTGCTGTCGAGCGTCAAGACGGCCAATTCCCTCGGCCGGCGGGAGGAGAGGCGGCTGGCGAATTTGCCGTTCAATTTGTAATTCACAATTCACAATTCACAATTTTTCCTCCGCCTGCGCTTATTCCACGGCCGGTTGCGGTTTAATTGTGAATTGTGAATTGTGAATCGTAAATTGAATTTTCACCGCAACAGATACACCGCCGCCACCGCCTGCACGAGAATGATTGCCGGCACGCCCAGCCAAAAGCGCCCGTGCAGGGTTTTGTGGCGGAACAGCCGCATGCCGGCGAAAACGCCGATGCTGCCGCCGACGCAGGCGATGCCCAGGAGCGTGTTTTCCTTCACCCGCCAGCCGCCTTTGCCGGCCTGGCGCTTGTCCCACGCCATAAGAACGAAACCGACGAGATTGATTAGGGCGAGGTAGGACAGCCCGAAGGTAAGCATTGTCATGAAACGGCTCCGGCGGTTCGAATTAAGAATTAAAAATGAATAATGGATGGGTTAAGTATTGATTCCGTGATTTCTAACGTTCCTTGGGTTCCTTGCCGTCCAGGTCAATCCCGAATTATCCCGGCACAACTTCCCGCTCGGGGTGCAGCAATTGTTTATCCCGCCGGGATAATTCGGTGTAGCCAATCGCTACACCTGTAACCCGGGTTAACATTTACGATATCGGAATCTATAATAATAGCTTTTTGGTTTTGCCATGCAAAAAAGCGAATTATTATTTATTAACCCATCCATTATTCATTTTTAATTCTTAATTCAATTCCCCTCCGCCTTCGGCGGCGCGCACGATTTCCGCACAATCAATTCCGTCTCGAGGCAGTAGCTTTTCGGCGGCGCGATTTCCTGGTTGATGAGGCGTTTCAGAAGATGGATGGCCATCCGCGCCATTTCCTTTTCCGGAACGGCGATGGTGGTGAGGGGCGGATCGGTGTGGGCGGAAAATTCGATGCCGTCAAAGCCCAGGACGGACAGATCGGCAGGAACCGACAACCCCGCCTTTTTCGCGCCGCTCAGCACGCCGATGGCCAGCATGTCGCTGGCGGCGAAAATGGCGGTGGGGGGCGGATTCATGGCCAAGAGGTTCAGCGTTTCCAGTTCGCCGTTGGCGATGGTCGGCTCGACCGAGCGGTGGTAGCGCGGATCGATGAACAGACCTTTTTCCCGCATCGCCTGCGTATAGCCGGACAGGCGATCGGGCACGCGCTGCGCCGCGCCCATCGGCCCGGTGATGACGGCGATGCGCTTGTGGCCCATGTCGGTCAGGTAGCGCACGCCCTTGGCGGCGGCGGCGACATTGTCGAAACCGGCTTCGCACAAATGCGGATTGCGGGGAGACACCCAGATGATGACGGACGGGATGTCGCTTTTCTGCAGCTTGAGGATAAGCTGCTCGTTCCGCTCGGCATAGCCGACCATGATGACGCCCGCCACCCGCCGGGCGAGAAACTGTTTGAGAATCGCCTCCTCCTTGTCCGAGTTGAATTCGGCGCAGCCGAGGATAAGGGACATGCCAAGCTGGATCGCCGCCTCCTGCACGGCCAGGACGGTGTTGGAAAAGGCGGGCGAAATGACGGTCGGGATGATGAGGCCAATGATGGACGTTTTCCGCTTGATCAATTCGGCGGCGCCGGCGTGGTAGGTATAGCCGAACTCGTCCATGATGCTTTGGATGATTTCCCGCGTTTCGGGGCGCACCTTGTCCGGATCGCACAACACCCGCGAAACGGTGGCGCGCGACACGCCCGCCAGATCGGCGATCTTTTGCATGGTTATATCAGACACCGGAAATCTCCACGGAGGGGGATGAGGAAAATAAATTCAGGAAAAAAACTTGACTAAGCTCGCTTCCTGTGGTTAGTATAAAATGTACACGAGAACATTGCAACTAACAGGCGGTTTTTTTTACATTTTTCCCTTCAAATTTGTAATCAAAGAATTTTTCTCTATATAACGCCCGCAAATTAGCGGTTTTTTTCTTTGTTACACGAGTACATTTACTGAAATATCGGCTTCACCTTCCCTTATCATCCCATTCCCGGCGGTGTTGCCGCCGGGCGGGTACTTTGTCGCCATGCGCCCTGCCCCCCAACTGTTTCGCCGCCCGCTTCATTCTCGTTGTTTTTGCACGACTATCATACAGGTGATACTTCAAGGAGCCAACATGCCCGAACAACTGCTGGACTATGGCGACGGCAAAATGCCGGTCGAACTTCCGGATCATACCACCATCATCCGCTATGGCAAGACCTACAACGATCCGCCGGCGCGCGGCGTGCCGATGGAGATGACCCGGAAAGCGATCCAGAAACCCCTTGACACGCCTCCGGTTCGCGAAATGGCCGGCCCGGACAAGAAAGTCGTCATCGGCTTCCCGGATCGCGTCAAGGGCGGCGTCCAGGCCGATTGCCACCGCCGCAACGCCATCAAGGTCCTGGTCGAGGAACTCCTCGCCGGCGGCTGCAAACTCGAGAACATCACCCTCTTGTGCGGCATGGGCCTGCACCGGATGAACAATATCGACGAGTTTTACTGGATGCTCGGGAAAGACATTGTGGACATGTTCTATCCCGGCCGCATCGTCAACCACGACGCCGAATCGCCCACCCTGAAGGACTTCGGCACCGACGCCATGGGGAACCGGGTGCAATGCAACGCCCTCTTGGCCGCCGCCGACATTCCGATCCTGGTCGGCCACTGCGCCGGCAATCCGTACGGCGGGTTTTCCGGCGGCTACAAAATGCTGGTCACCGGGTTCACCGGCTGGGAATCCATCGCTTCCCACCACTGCCCCAAGACCATGCACCGGGACGACTGGCTGGGCGGCTCGCCGAAGCAGCACATGCGCGATCAGTTCCAGTCCATCGGGCAGGCGATTGAGAAGGGGATTGGCAAGAAATTCTTCGTGGTCGACGCCGTGCTCGGCCAGTTCGCCGCCGTGCTGGACGTCCAGGCCGGCACCATTCCCGCCGTCGAAAAAGCCACCTGGCCCCTGGCCGAACAGCGCACCACCATCGCGGTCGACATGAAAGAACCGGCCGACGTCCTCGTCGTCGGCGTGCCCCGGAACTTCCACTACGGCCCCGGCATGGGCACCAACCCCATCCTCACCGGCCTCGCCCTCGGCGGCCAACTGTCCCGCTGCTGGCCGTGCCTGCGGCCCGGCTGCGTGATGATCGCGGTCTGCTACTGCGACGGCTGGTTCAACGACAAGTGGTTCCCGTCCTACCGCGAAACCTACGACGCGCTCCAGAAGTACCAGAATCCCAGCGATTTCCTCGGCTCCGAGGACGCGCGCGCCATCAGCACGAATTACGACTACTGTTTCTCCTATTCCAACTTCTACACCTACCATCCCTTCCATGCCATGTCGATGATCAGCGGCGGCGCCATACTCGGACAGCGCACCAGCGCCGTCATCATGGCGGGCGCGAAAATGCCGGTCTACGCGCGCGGCATGGGTTACCAGACTGTCGCCACCTTCCCTGAAGCCTTGAAGCAGGCGGAGCGTTATGTCGGCAAGAATCCGCGCATCCTGTGCACGCCCGAGTGCTATTCCGGCGGCGCGGCGGTGCATCTCCGGATGAAGTAATTCCACTTATAGCGGCTTCGGTAATCATTGACTCCGCTAAGTGTTGGTTGCATTCCGTCGCTTACGGATGTTTTGCCAAACTGCCGGCAAAAACATCCTTACGCTCCTCCATGCACCCAACACCAAGCGGAGGTCAATAATTACCGAACCGCTTTGACCTGGACGAAAGGACTAGGGAATGAACAGCGTAGGCATTGTCGGCACCGGCACCATGGGCTGTGTGGTCGGGGCCAAGCTGCTGGAGAACAATTTCCAGGTTTTCGGTTATGACGCATACCCCGCCTGCGCCGAGCGGGCGACGAAAATAGGCATCAACATGGTGGCCAGCCTGGCCGACCTGGCCGCGCGCGCCAAGCGCATCATCCTGTTCCTGCCGGGGCCCGCCGAAATCCGCGAATGCGTCGCCGGCCCGAACGGCCTTCTGGCCCATGCGCGGCCGAAATCCATCATTATCGACATGGCCACCAGCGCTCCGGAAACCACCATCGACATGGCGAAGGAGGCGGAAAAAACCGGCGTCCGCTATATCGACGCCCCCGTCCTCGGCCGCCCGATCACGGTCGGCAAATGGGCGCTGCCCGCCGGCGGCGACGCGGCCGCCATCACCGAGTGCAAGGACATTTTCGAACCCATAGCCGCCCATGTCATTCCGATGGGCGCGTCCGGGTCCGGGCACAAGGTGAAACTCCTGAACCAGCTCATGTTCGGCGCCATCAACGCCATGACGGCGGAAATGATGGCGGTGGCGGAGACGGTCGGCATCGCGCCGGCCAAGCTGTACGAAACCATCACCGCCAGCCAGGCCGGAACGGTGAGCAACTTGTTCAAGGAACTCGGCAACCGGGTGGGGCAGGAAAAGTACGACGATCCGACCTTCACCGTCCGCCTCCTGAACAAGGACGTGCGGCTGGGCGTCGAAATGGCCGACGCGGCCGGCGCGCCGCTGATTCTCGGCCGCGCCATCGATTATTTGAACAAAGCGTCCCTCGCCCAGGGGTTTGGCGATCAGGACACGTCGGTCATGTGGAAAAGCGTGAAAAAATTCTGGAAAAAGGGGTAATGCCATGGCGCGCGGAAAAAAAATGCTGATGTTGGGCGTCGACGCCGCCCTGCCCGATTATGTCAAACGCTTCGCCGAGGAAGGCTGTCTCCCGAATCTGGCGAAATTGATGAAAGGCGGATTCACCTCCCGCGTCATTCCCACTTTTCCGCCGTTGACGGCGGCGGCGTGGTGCGCCATCACCACCGGCGCCGGCCCCGGCACCTGCGGCATCCCGAGCCTGATGGTTGGGGAACCCGGCACGGAAATGGATTCGTGGCAGACCTCTTTCGACAAGCGCCTCCTGCTGGCCGAAACGCTGTGGGAAAGCGAAGCCAAGGTCGGCCGCAAAGTCGCGCTGGTCAACTGGCCGGTCACCTGGCCCCTGAGCCTGCCGGAAAAGGACGGCATCCAGATCGCGGCTTCCCTCAACCCGCCGTTCCGTTACTTCTATATGCCGCTGTGGGACGTCGGCCCGAGCTGCGTTTTCTCGCCGAAGAAACTCCCGTGCGATCAGGTCAAGGGCCGCGCCGTGCAGGTGCAGGCGGTTCCCGCTTCCGGCTGGACCGGCCTGCCGCCGACCAAACAACCCGCCCTCGAGTTCGCCATCGACGTGCCGCCGGTGCAGACCAAGGGACCGAAATACAACGTTCTCCTCGTCGCTTCCGGCGACAACTACGACACGGTCATCGTCTCGAAAAGCAAGAACGCGGCGGAGGCGGTCGCCACGCTGAAGGACGGCGCCTGGAGCGGATGGATTGTCGAGGATTTCATCGACCGCTTCGGCAAGCCGGCCAAAGGGCGTTTCCGCTTCCATGTCCCGCACCTGGCCGGCAAGGACGATTTCCGCCTGTTCGCCAGCCACATCAACCTGGTCGGCACCTACACGACGCCCGCCTCGCTCACCGAGGACGTGGAAAAAGCGGCCGGCCCCTACATCGAAGTCGACGATCCGTGGGCCTACATGGACGGCTGGGTCAACCTCGAAACCTACATGAACAATCTGCAGCAGCTCGCCGACTGGTGGCAGAACGCGACCAAGGTCGCGCTCCGGAAAAAGGACATCGACTCGGTCTACACCTGGGTCGGCACGGTCGACCATTTGCAGCACGTCATGTACGGCGCCCTCGATCCGACGTCGCCGAACTACAGCCCCGACACCATCGACTTCTGGACCGACATTCTCCGCCGCGGGTATATCCAGGTGGACAAGGCTATCGGCAAGATTCTCGAAGACGTCGATCTGAACGAGACGGTGGTGGTCATGGTGTCGGACCACGGCTTCTCCGCCCTCGCGTCCAGCCCGTACGTGAAAAAATACCTGAAGGACGTCGGCCTCCTGTCCTACAAAATCGATCCGAAGAACGGCGACATGATTGTCGACTGGTCCAAGACCAAGTGCTTCCCCCTGGAACCCTGCCACGCGCACATTTTCGTCAACCTGAAGGGCAGGGAGCCGCAGGGCATAGTCGAGCCGGAGGATTACGACAAGGTGGTCGAGGAAATCATCGACAAGCTGCTGGCGTGGCGCGATCCGGAGACCGGCCTCCGCGTGATGGAAACGGTCATGCCACGGAAACTCGCCACCCTGTACGGCGTACACGAGCGGAAAGGCTATCCCCGCATCGGCGACGTGCTGTTCGCCATCCGCCGCCGTTACATGAGCTGCCCCTTCGTCTACCGGGCGGCGGTGCAGTACCGCGACGGCACCGAGCGGATGATAGAAAGCCCGGAAATGTTCGAGCCCGCCATTCTCACGCGGCATTTCACCGGCGTCCACACCGCGCTGCCGCACGAACCGGACATGCATTGCGTCGTGGTCATGCACGGCCCGGGCGTGGCGCAGGGCGAGCGCGACATTCCGTCGAACATAATCGACATCGCGCCGACCCTGGCGAACATTCTTGGCGTCCCCTCCCCGAAGGACGCCGAAGGCGGGGTTATCGGGGATGCGGTGAAGAAGTAGGAGGAGATTCCGATTTAAGATTGCAGATTGTAGATTTAAGATTTATTACCGCGCGGTACGTCTATATTGGAAATAAATCTTAAATCTACAATCTGCAATCTTAAATCCTTTACAACTTTCCTTATGAAAAGGAGAAGTCGCATGAAACGGTTCCTCGCCCTCGTGTTGTGCTTCACAATGTTCGCCGCCGTCGCGCTCCAGGCGGGAGAAACAACCTTCGGCCTCAAGCCGTTCGCCGAAAAGCAGACGATCCGCATCGGGTTTTTCGCCGGCTCCCCGCTGTCCTATCCCTTCTATTTCGCCGAACGCGCCGGCTTCTGGAAAGAGCTCAACATCGATGTCGTGTTCGAAACGTTCACCAACGGCCCGGCCATGATGGAAGCCAACGCCAACTGGGATATCGCCGGCTGCGGCGAAGGCGGCCTGCTGACCGGCATGGTCGGCTACGACGTCCACGTCATCGGCATTTCCGACTACGAGGAAAATCTCGCCCTGTTCGCCCGTCCGGGTTCGAAACTGGCCCAGAACCCGGCCGATCCGGCCAGTTGGAAAGGCACCACCTGGCTCTATCCCATCGGCACCACCGCCCAGGCCACCCTGGTGGCGGCGCTGACCAAGCGCGGCCTGACCATGAATGACGTCAACTCGATCAACATGGACGTCGCCAGCGCGCTGACCGGCTTCATGGGCAGCCAGGGCGAAGGCCTGGCCGTCTGGAACGCCATCGCTTTCGCCGCCGAGGACAGGGGTCTTATCCGCATCGGCGATTCCGGCTCCCTCGGTTTCAAGGCGCCCTGCGCCACCCTCGCCACCGTCGAAGCCCTGAAAACCAAGAAGGAACTCATCTCCTACGCCTACGCCATTTTCTATCTCACCTGGGAATGGTGCAAAGCGAACCCGGAAAACTTCCAGAAATCCATCCAGTGGTATCTCGAGAACTGCGAGGACGAAGGCATCGCCTGCGATCTGAGCATCGCCAAGCGGGTTATGGAATGGTATCGCGCGCCGTTCCTCAAGCAGTCGATAGAACTGTTCACCAAGACCTCGCCGGACGACGCCGGCCTCTACACCAAGCGCCCGCTCCTGCAGGCCGAGAAGGACGTCCTGGTCGGCATGGACTTCTTCATTTCGCAGAACAAATACAAGCTGGCCGATCGCAACAAGATTCTCGACAACAAGATGGTCGATCCGATCATCGCGCTCGAGGTGCAGAAGCTGATCGATACGCAGAAAATCGGGTTGAAGAAATGAGAAGCGTGTGGTTGTCAAGGCAGTATTGAACGAATTGATGGCTGAATTTTTGCAAAACATGTTTTGAACGAACGGCAGCGGGGGTTTATCGCACCGTCCAGGTCGATCCCGCTGGATTCCGGCTCAACCTCCCGTTAGGGGTGTCGCGGCTGTTTGTACCGCCGGAATGACGGTCAGGGGGGTGGGGGGGGGGGGGGGGGGTGGGGGGGGGGGGGGGGGGGGGGGGGGGGGCGAGGGGACACCCGCCCCCACACCCCCAACACCCCCCCCCCCCCGCGCGCGCGCGGCGGGAA
>JAVBRW010000343.1:0-4180 GCA_031547475.1 Planctomycetota bacterium | reverse complement strand
AGGCGACGCGTCGCCTCGCCAAAAAACGCCGCACACCCCCACAAACGTCACCCCGGCGTGCGCGCGGTGACCCGGGCGAAAGCGGGAGGTTGAGCCGGGGTCCAGCGGGCAAAACATGTGCTCCGGGATTGTACCACGCGGTTCAAATGCGAATTTGCAAAACTCCAATTAAGACGAAAAAGCCTTATTCTACTTTCCTGTCAACAACAGACTTACGATGCATGTTTATCTGTTGTTGGCAGGAAAGTAGAATAAGGCTTTTTCGTCTTAATTGTGAATTGTAAATTGTGAATCGTGAATCGCTTCAGTTCACGCGTTCGACAAACTCCCCCGTCCGCGTGTCAATCTTGATCCTGTCCCCGACTTTCATAAACAGCGGCACCTTGACGTTGAAGCCGGTGGAAACTTTGGCGTTCTTGAAAATGTTGGTGCGGGAATCGCCCTTGACGCCGGGCTCGGCTTCGACGATTTCCAGCACGACCGAAGTCGGCAATTCGATGGAAACGATCTTGCCTTCGATAAGCGTGCCCTTGATCACCGAGTTTTCCGGCAGGTAGTTGATGTCGTTGCCGATTACTTCCTTGGTGACCGGAATCTGCTCGTAGTTTTCAGTGTCCATAAAAATGTAGGCGTCCGCCTCGGGGTAGAGGTATTCGAACGGTTTCGTCTCGACATAGACTTCGTCGATCTGGTCGTTCGAGCGGAAGCGTTTCTGCGTCTTGTTGCCGCTGCGGAGCGAGCGCATTTCGGTCTGCACCATGGCGCGCCAGTTGCCGGGCGTCACGTGTTCGCGATCCATGACCACGAACAATTCGCCATCCATGCGGATGACCATGCCTTTGCGGATGTCGGTAGCGTTAATCATGCTGATGTCCTTGGCCTGAAGGCCGGTTTATGGTTTGGCCAACATCTTCCCGCTGGCCTGGATATAATTCATCACCTTGTAGATGAGGCGCGCGGCGGCGAATTCGCTCTGGAGCGAATTGTCGGTCGGGCAGAGCTCGGTGATGTCGATGGCGGCGATGCGGCGGCGGGACGCGACCTTTTTCAGAAGGCGCAGGAGCTGCCACCACTGGAGCCCGCCCGGCTCGGCCGCGCCAACCGAGGGGATGATGGCCGGATCGAGGCCGGTCAGGTCGATGGACAGGTAGACGGGGCTGCGGAGTTCGTCGATGACCGAATCCTGCCAGCCTTCGTCGGCGCCGCGGTCGATGTCGGCCATGAAGAAGGTTTCGACCGGAACGGTGTTGTCCATGATGCGTTCGAACGCGTCGCGGGACAGCGAGCGGACGCCGACCTGGCAGATGCTCGGGCAGTTCTTGAGTTCCAGGACGCGGCGCATGACGGTGCGGTGGGTCTCTTCGTCGTCGTCCGCGTCGTCGAGGTCCGAATTGGCGTCGATGTGGAGGACGGACAGCTCGGGCGAGCGGGCGAGAAGCGTTTCCACGCCCCACAGGGTGACGGTGCCGTCGCCGCCGAGGATGATCGGCACGGCGGTGGCGTCGAGGGCGGCGGTAACCTGTTCCTTCACCCAGGATTCGAGGTGGAGCGGTTCTTCCGGGGCAGATTCCGGAGCGAGGGTGTGGATGCCGACCAGGTCGACGAGGGACAGACCGGTCTCTTCGTCGTAGTCCTGGATCAAACCGCTGGCGTCGAGAATTTTTCGCGGAGCGAGGGCTTGGCCGCGAATATAGGTGGCGGTGGCTTCGTGGGGGGCGGGAATGAGGGAAAAATACGCTTCCGCCAAATCGGCGCTCTCATAACCCAAAAAAAGTGCCTCGGCATCTGCCATGACCAACTCCTTCGTGCAAGGACATAAGGAAAATAACCGGTTGCTTCATCAATAGTTACAACAACTTCAGACCAAGCCGTTCCGAATGCAAAAAAAGACAACACGGCGTGGCCGCTGTTCGCCACGCCTCGTTCAGAAGGGGTTTATCATACTTAAAGCGGGAAATATCGCAAGAATATTCCAGTAAGTTTCGCATGATGGCGGCCAATCCCCATTCGCCATTGTGCACAATCCCTTTTTTTCCTTCGAGGAAGCCATACGGTTTTCGCGCCGCTTTTTTTATTTCAAGGAAATGCCCTTCCGGGTACCATCTCCCCGTATATAGGTTCGCAATCGCCGCGTTCATACGAGATACCGGAGGGTAAACAAATCATGTCGGCAAACAATGGGCAATCCGGCGGCAAACGGAACTACCGGTCGGAAATAAAGTCCGGCCCCGCTCCGCGCCGCTACCGCATCCTGGCGAAGATGATGCTTCTCGGGACGGTTTTCCTGGTGCTGCTGGGCGTGCTGGTGGCGTTCGGCTTTTTCATCTGGTACGGCTGCCGCATCGAGCCGGAAAGCGGCGAAATCGCCGTCCTTATCCGGAAAACCGGCGACAACCTGAAACCGGGCGAAATCATCTCGACCCGCGACGGACAGAAAGGCATCAAGCTCGAGCCGCTGCCCGAAGGCCGCTATTTCTACAATCCGTATTTCTGGGACTGGCGCTTCGCCAAAGTGACGGAAATCCCGGCCGGCCGCCTCGGCGTCGTCACCCGCCTGTACGGCGACAACCTGCCGGACGGCGAAATCATCGCGCCGAAAGGGTTCAAAGGCATTGCCGAGGAAGTGCTCCGTCCCGGCAAATACCGCATCAACCCCTATGCGGAAAAGGTCGATTTGTTCGATCCCATCACCATTCGTCCCGGCCATATCGGCGTGGTGACCAACCTGTCCGGCCGCGACCCAATCCACGGCGAGATTTCCGAAGACATGAAAAACGTCTTCGTGGTCGGCGAAGGGATAAAGGGCGTGCAGAAAGCCACCATGGGCCCCGGCACCTATTACCTCAATCCCTACATCTACGCCGTGACCGAGGTCAACCTGCAAAGCCAGCGGTTCGCGCTGCAGGGCGAGGACGCCATTTCCTTCCTGACCCAGGACGGCTTCACCGTCATGGTGGAAGGCACGCTCGAATTCGCCATCAAATCCGAGTTCGCGGCGCAACTCACCCACCAGGTCGGCGACATGGACGATATGCTGAAAAAGCTTATCCTGCCGAAGGCGCGCGGCTTTTCCCGCATCGAAGGCTCGAAACATCCGGCCATCGATTTCATCATCGGCGAAACGCGGCAGGGATTCCAGAATTCGTTGGAAAAACACCTGGTCGCCCAGTGCAGCCGCTGGGGCATCGAAATCCGCTCCATGCTGATCCGGAACATCACGCCGCCGGAAGAGGTCACCGCCATCATCCGCGAACGCGAGGTGGCGCTCCAAAACCAGCGGAAAATCGAACAGCAGATCGAACAGGCCCGCTCGCAGGCCGAACTGACGCGCCAGGAAATGCTGGCCGTCCAGAACCGGGAAAAGGTCGAGGCGGAAACCATCGCCATCCGCGCCCGCATCCAGGCCGAGCAGGAGCAGTCGGTGCATCTCACCTCGAGCTACCGCGAACTGGAAGTCGCCAAGCTCGAGGCGGAAGCGGCCAAGCTGCAGGCCGACGCCATCCTGATCCGCGCCGGCGCCGACCAGGACGTCGTCCGCATGAAGAACGAGGCCGAGGCCGCCGTCACCGGCGCCATGGCCGAAGCGTTCGGCGGCGGGCTGAACCTCGCCCGCTACACCCTTTACCAGAAAACGGCGCCGCTCATCGAAGCGATTATCTCGACCGATCGGGCGCCGGGACTCGGGGGAATATTCAAGTCGTTTTTGCCGGACAGCACACCGGAAAAGGCAAACGACAAATGAAAAGGACTATCAATGCCGACAGTCTTGATTGAAGGTCCGTTTCGTTTTTTCTTTTACAGCAACGAGAACAGGGAACCTCCGCATATCCATGTGACAACAGAAGGTAAAACCGCAAAGTACTGGTTGGACAAGGTGGAACTGGCACACTCGAACGGATTCAATTCACATGAATTGACACTTTTGCGCAAGATAATCAGTTCGCACAGACAGCGGTTTTTGGAGAAATGGCATGACTACTTTAAATATTCAGTTTGATGCGACAGCTACAAATGTCCTGTTTGAAGCAGACGCGTTTCACCTAACACTTGCCGATGGGCGCGAGCTTACCGTTCCTTTGGCCTGGTTCCCCAGGCTCCGCGACGCCACACCATCCCAACGAAACAATTGGGAATGGATCGGCATGGGAGAAGGAATACATTGGCCTGATCTGGACGAAGA
>JAVBRW010000259.1:0-10080 GCA_031547475.1 Planctomycetota bacterium | reverse complement strand
GCGCAATCACCCGGGTGCGCTTCTCCATTTTGAACCGGGTAGGACGGAATGCCCGCTTCGGCGGGAAGGTTGTGAATGGAGGTGTGGAGTGGCTACGGGAACAGTGAAGTGGTTCAGTGATCAAAAAGGTTATGGGTTTATCGTGCCGGACGATGGCGGACAGGATCTTTTCATCCATCACTCGAATATCCTGATGGATGGCTTCAAGACGCTCAAGGACGGCCAGAAGGTGGAATTCGAACCGGCTCAGGGACGCAAGTGCCCGGAAGCCACCAAATGCCGGCCTCTCTGATTGCCTCCTAGTGGTTCAGTACCAGACATCAGAAAAAAGACGGTATTACCCTGAACACCCTCCGGTTAGCCGGAGGGTGTTAATTTGTAGGAAACGTCCTCTTTTTTTCGCGCGAAAGGCTGTGTGCTGTCATGGACAAGCGCTGGTTCCGTCTGATTCTGTATCTCATGCCCGCCATCATGGATTGCATTACCGGCATATTCTTTTTCATCGGTCCGGTGCGCGCGGTGCTTCTCGGTTACGATCCGTTGGTTGCCGGTTCGGTGGTGGCTTCGCGGTCGATTGCCTGTTGCTTGTGCAGTTTCATCGTCTCCCGCTATCTCAACTCGAAAAACGCCGTCGCGTTCATGTTTATTAGCAATATCGGGTTGTTTTTCGCCTGTCTGTTGGGATTGGGCGCGACCAATCTCACCATGTTATACATCACTTCCGCCTTTTCCGGGGCGATGCTGGTGGCGTTTTGCACCGGGTTCCAGGTGTTTATCAAGGTGGTTGATCGGGGCGAAAGCAGAACGTTGTCGCGGGTGGTCGGTTCCTACACGGTGTCATGGTGTGTTGGCATGTCGTTTGGGCCGTCGATTACCGGTTTTCTGATGGCGTTGGGCCGTCCGGCGGACGGGGTCGGTTTGTCGATAGGGTGGATTTACGCATATTTGGCGGCCGCGTTTTTGTCGGTCGTCATGTTTATTGGGTTTTTATGGGTCAGGAGCGCGACGCGGGAGTTTATGCGTCAGCACCGGGAGAGGAAGCGCGAGCCGGGGATAAACCTTTCCGAGGGCAGCGGGTGGCAGGATTTGGCGTGGTTGGGGTGGACGACGGCGATTTTGGGCGTTTGCGTGGTGGGCGTGGTCAGGGGGGTGTTTCCGGCGGGCGTGACGCAGTTGGGGATGCCGGAGTGGCGTTCCGGTTTGATGATGATGTTGTTTTCGGCGTCGATGGGGATATTCGCGTATATTGTTTCTTTGGGCCATAGGTGGATGTATTCGGGCGGCACCATGTTGTCGCTGGCCGGAATGGGCGTGGCGGGGCTGGTGTTTTACTATTTGCCCTGGTTTACCGGGTGGGACGTGACGGAGACGTATTGGCAGTTTTACATTGCGTCGGTGGTGTTCGGCGGATACAGCGGGACGTTTTATTTGTTTTCGGGGTTTCATGCGTTGGCGCATCCGGACAAGGACGGGCGCAACATTTCGCTCAACGAGACGTTCATTTCCGTTGGCATGATGGTGGGGCCGGTGTTGGGGGGATGGGTTGCGAAGCATCACGGGTTTTACATTCCGTTCATGTTCGCGACGTTTCTTTTGGTGGTGGTTGCCGGTTTGCAGTTTGTTGTATTGCGGCGGGCGAAGCGTGTCCGCAAGCGTGTGAGTGCGCGGTTGGGCCGCGAGGTTTTGCGCGATGGCGAAGCCGGCTAAGCGCCGGCCAGCGGGATTGATTAATTAAATTTGGGGGGCCAACCGCGCCCCCCAAACCCCTGCGGCCAGCGATTCCGCTGGACCTATTATACCGTTGGCGAATGTTTATATGGCTTCGCCTTTGGCGTTCTCATCGGCCTTTTTCTCCGGTTCGGCGGCAGGTGTGGCTTCCGCTTCCTTTTCCGGTTCGGCCGGCTGCGCCGATTCGACCGCAGCGCTATCCGTCGCTGCTTCGGCCGCCGCTTCCGGCTTGCTTTCCGGGGGCGCCTCCGTCGCCGCTTCCGGCTCGGCGATTTTGATTTCTTTCGTCGCTGCCGGTTCCGCCTTCGCCTCGGCCGGAGACTCCAACTCCGCCGCCGTCTCGGTCTTCGGCTCCTCAACGGCCGCCTCGCCCTCGGCTGGGGCGGCCGGTTCCACCGCATCCGGCTGCGCCAACGCCTTTGTCTCGCCCGTCACCGAAATCTCGCCCTCGGCCGCATCGGCCAAATTCTTCTTGTACTCGTCGGACTGGCCTTCAAAAATTTTCGAAATCTCGTACAACGTCGGCGGATTCTCGCCATTCGGCCCCACCGTAAGCGTACCCGTGCCCGTCCGCCCCTGGCCAACCTCGTCCACCGTCACCGTCTCGGTGGCCGCATCGGCATTGGGAGCAATATTCAGATCAGCCCCACCCTCGGCGGGATTCGCCGCCGGCGTTTCGGCCGGAACGGACGCGGCGGGCTCTTCCTTTACAACAGGAGCCTCCCGGGTGGGAGGCTCCGTGGCGGAAACCGTCGAAGAAGGCTCGGCCGCCGGCGTCTCAACCGGCGGAGTCGGCGCGGGCGTTGCCGCCGGCGTTTCGGATGCCGCCGGTGTTGCCGGAGCTGCAGGCGCGGCCGGTTCGGCAGAGACGGGAGGAGTGGGAGTGGCGGCGGCAGGCGCTGCCGGCTTTTCGGTCGGCACCGCTTCCGGCTCGACGAAATGGCCTTCCTCGCCGATCGCCATAGCCTTCACCGCGTCCAACTGGCGCGCCAGTGCCTGTTTTTCCATCTCAAGCCCGGAAATCTGGGTCTTCAACAATTCGTTCTGGCGGCGATAACGGACCAGCTCGGACTGAGCTTTCCGCAGCTCCTCCTCGTTGTCGCGCTTGCCGGCGACCTGGCCACGGAGGCTTTCGCTCTCTTTAAGGTAATCCTGGTTCAAGCGATCCTGCTCTTCCTTGGCGGCGGCAAGGCGGGCTTCCAGCGTGTCCGATTTGGCCTTGAGCTCGTGCTGCTGGCGGATCGCTTCGTCACTGGTGGCGCGCGCCTGGCTCGCCTCGACCTCGCGTTTCGACAATTGACTCGACAATATCCACCCGATGGCAATGGAAGCGACGACCAGAATGGCGACGATAAGCACCAGCACCGGCGTGGTGGCGGGTCGCTGCTTCAGCGCGTCGGCAAGCGGCTTTTGCGCTTCATGTATCGCATTCGACAAAAACCGCGACGCATCCTCCGGCGACCATGCGACAGGGTGCAGGTCTTCCTCGCGCTTGACCGGCGGGTGGTCCGAATCGGGATGTACGGTGGAATTGTCTTCGTCCATTATTCTTCCTTTCATTACGGAATTAGTAACGTTTAAGGCATAGAATCCCGGACATGGGCCGGCGCCCCGAGCGGGATGGGAATGGAGCCGTTGACATGGCAAAGGCTTATGTTATACCAATCCCCCCCGCCTGTCAACCCGGTTGCATATTTTGTTTTCCCTTGCAATGGGGGAATGCGATCATAGAATTATCGGGGAAAATCCGTTCCCGCTGAGAGGAGTATCCGATTTGGCAAAGAAAATCTTGAAAGCGCTGTTTTTCGACATCGACGATACGCTCTATTCCAGCACCGAATTCGCCGCCAACGCCCGGCGCCAGGCGGCCCAGGCCATGATCCGCACCGGACTCCGGGTGGACGAGGCGACGCTTATCCAGGAACTGGAGGAAGTCATCAGCGAATTCGGTTCGAACGACGACAAACATTTCGACAAGCTGATCCAGCGCCTCCCGAAGGAGGCGTGCCCGCCCGGCTCCCGGATGTTCATCGTCGGCGCCGGCATCATCGCCTACCACCAGTGCAAATTCCGCTCCTTCTCCGCTTTCGAGGACGCGCTGGAAGTGCTCCGCCAACTGCACGAAAAAGGCCTGGCCCTCGGCATCATCTCGGCCGGCGTGCCGGTGAAGCAGGTGGAAAAGATTCTCCGTCTCGGCTTGTTGCAGTTTTTCAAATACGACCACATTTTCATAACCGAAGCGGTCGGCATCGCCAAAACCAACCCGAAAATCTATGTCCAGGCCTGCCGTGCCGTCGGCGCTTCGCCGCAGGAATGCGGCTATGTCGGCGACAATCCGCTGGTCGACATCGACGTTCCCCACCGCATCGGCATGAAAACCTTTTTCAGCCGGCGAGGCGGCAAATACGAAAACGTCCCCGGCAGCGTCCAGCCCGACCACGTGATCCATAATTTCTGGGACTTGCTGGACTGCCTGGAAACCAATTACGAGATCGGAGCCCATGCCTGACGCCTTCCCCAAGCTCAGGCCCGAAATCGACGCCGCCCCGGCCGCCCGGGACGGCGAAACCTACTACATCCTCTACGATCGCGCCGGCATCGCCGGCACCCGGCTTCTCGTCTCGCCCCTCGGCCTCCTTATCGCCGGCAGGCTGGACGGCACCGCCTCCGTTCTCGACATTTCCGATCGGCTGTCGGGGGAGGTGGGCGGTAGCGGCATCGCTTGCGGCGAAGTGGTAAAAATCATCGACGCCCTGGACGACGCGCTGTTCCTCGACAGCCCCCGCTTCCATGATTTTCAGGAACAGGCGGCCCGCGATTTCCGCGCCGCGCCGGTGCGCGCCGCCGGCTCGGCGGGGCAGGCGTACGACGACGATCCCATTGCCCTCGGCCGCGATCTCGACCGCATGCTGGACGAGGCGCCGCCGACCGAGGAGGCGCCCGGCGTCTGGTCCGTCCATCCCCGGGGCATGATTGTCCCGCACCTCGATTTCCTGCGCGGCGCCGCCGGCTACGGCCAGGCCTACCGCCTGCTCGCCCAGGCCCCGAGGCCCCGGACGGTGGTGGTGGCGGGAACGGCGCACATGCCCATGCGCGAACGTTTCGCCCTGTGTGACAAGGATTTCGAAACCCCGTTCGGACCGGTGCGGACCGACCGCGAACTTATCGAACGCCTGCGCCGCGCCGCCCGGCCCCACGGCGATATCGACCGCGACGTCCTTGCCCATCGCGGCGAACATTCGATCGAGCTGCAGGCGGTATGGCTCCGGCGCGTGTACGGGGAAGACATCCGCATCGTGCCGATCCTGGCCGGATCCGTATCGGAATTCATCGACGGCGAACTGCCGCCCGAGGCGGCCGCCGACGATCCGATGCTCCGGGCGGTGTCCGACTGCCTGGCCGAAGCGGCCAACAACGGCGTTCTCCTGATGGCGTCGGCCGATCTCGCCCATGTCGGGCCCCGCTTCGGCGACGAGGAGGAAGTGACCAACCATCTGCTTGCCCGGGTCGAGGAAGTGGATCGCGATTATCTCGAATGCGTCGCCGACGGACCGCTGACCGGCCTCGCCAGCCTTGCCCGCCACGGCGACATGTACCATGTCTGCGGTTCGGCCTGCATATTGGCCATCGGGATGGCGCTGCCGGGCGCGCGGGCGAAACTCCTCGGTTACCATCAGGCGGTGACGCCGGAAATGCGCCAGGCCGTGACCTACGCCGCCATGGTGTTCGCGTGACGCGGCGCTGCCGGGTGACGGTCGAATACGACGGCACCCGCTATTGCGGCTGGCAGGTGCAGAAAAACGGCGTGTCCGTCCAGGAGATGCTGGAGCGGGCGGTGGAAAGGCTGTCGGGCCTACAAACGCGGGTCAGGGGTGCGGGCCGCACCGACGCCGGCGTCCATGCCCGAGGGCAAATCGCCGTATTCGAGCTGCCCGCCGCCATTCCCCTGGACAAAATTCCGGAAGCGCTCAATTCCCGCCTGCCGGACGATATCGCCGTCACCGGCGCGGCCGAGGTGGACGCCGAATTCGATCCGAGGCGGCACTGCGTGTTGAAACAGTATTCCTATTCGTTCGTCGCCGGGCCGCTGCGGCCGGCGCTGGACAACCGCCGCTGCTGGCACATCAAATGGAAGCTGGACATCGACGCCATGACGGAAGCGGCGGGCATGTTTTTGGGCACCCGCGATTTCACCTCGTTCTGCAACCGGGAATTGTCCGGGAACGACAACACCCGGACGGTCGAACGGAGCGAAATCGTCCGCCTCGAACCCGACGCCGCCGGCCGCCGGCGCTACGTCTATCTGGTCGAGGGCAGGAGTTTTTTGTATAATATGGTTCGTGCCTTGACGGGTACGCTGGTCGGTGTGGGGACGGGCCGCTATCGGCCCGGCGACTTGGCGGAAATACTGGCCGCCCGCGATCGGGCGGCGGCCGGACAGAGCGCTCCGCCGTGGGGACTGTGCCTTGAATGGGTGCTGTACCCGGGCGAAGCGAAACCGGCGGACGGGACGGGGTTGTTTTGAATATGCGCGCATACCGGGAGCACGACAGGGACAGGAACAGGGAACCGGCCGACAATTTTGCCTATGGCCGGCCTTCGACATCGGCGTGGATAGCGGCGGCGGCGGTCGCCTTCGCCGTGTTCATACTGGGCGGCTTCATCAAGACCTACCATCAGTTGGAAACGCTCAAGGAGGAATCGCGGCGCGAGATCCGCGATCTGAAAGCGGTGGTGGAATCGCTCCGCGACAATCCCCCCAATCCCGCCGCGACCCCCGGCAACCTCGCCATGGCCCGTCCCATCCAGCGTCCGTCCATGGCGCTGCCGCCGGCGTCCCGCGCGTCCCGCGAAGCCCAGGGAGCATTCCCCCAGCCGGAACGCCCGTCCCTTCCCGAAATCGACGAAGAGCGCCCGCGCCTTTCCTATTCGGTCGGCCGCAGCAGCAGGCGCGAAGGCGGCTACGGCAAGCCGCTGGCCGAGCAACAGGATCACGGCCCGTTTCAGGTGGTATCGGTGAACAACACGCAAAAGCGCCTGATGGTCGAGGGCGGCAAAAACATCGGCCTCGGCGAAGGCTCCCGTCTCGGCCTGTCGCGCCAGGGCAAGTGGATCGGCGATTTGCGGGTACTGGAAGCGTTCGATACCATGTCTGTCTGCGAATTCGTCCACGCCACCCTGCCGCCAGAACCGGGCGATGTGGTGCGCATGCCATGAAAATCAATGTGCGTTCCGTTACGAAAAAAAGTTGCTGAAACGCAAAACGTGGAGCATAATAAAGATAGAATGAATCGTTTTGCGCGGTTGGCCGACGCGCCCGACCGAGCGCCGTTTTTCCCCTCTCCTGTCCCGTTCGGGCGCAACGTGCCGTTTACATAATCTCGCATGGCCGCATGAGATATGAGCGGCATAAAGTTTCCCTACCCTTTTTGTCAAGGAGAACGGAACATGAGAACGCGACGATTTATTGTAATGGCAAGTCTTCTGGTTGCGCTTCTGATGTGCGGGCTGGCCGGCGCGGCCACGCCCAAAATCATCAAGGTCGGGCATACCGGCACCAAGGAACACCACTATCAGATGTATCTGGAAACGTGGGCCGATACCGTGTCCAAACGCACGGATGGCCGCTATGCCTTCGAAATCTACCCCTCCGACCTCTACGGCAAGCCGAACCAGTTGATCGAAGGCTGCCAGCTCGGGACTTCCGACATGGTGCTCGCCACCGGTTCGCTCCTCACCTCCTACAACCCGAAAATCGGCGTCCTCAACCTCCCGTTCCTGTTCAAGACCTCGGACGAGGCGTGCGACGTGCTGAACGGGCCGGTCGGCAAGGAATTCGAGGAAGGGCTGGCCAAGCGCAACCTCATCGTCCTCGGCTGGTGGGAAAACGGCATGCGCCACCTGTTCCCGCCCCGGGCGGTCAACAAAATGGCCGATCTCAAGGGGCTCAAGCTCCGCGTCATCAATTCGGCCGAAATGATCGACACCATCAACGCCTTCGTCGCCAGCGCCGTGCCGATGGGGTTCAACGAAGTCTATTCCGCCTGGCAACTGAAAACCATCGACGGCTGCGAAGGCACCATCACCCACATGCTGACCCAGCGCTATTACGAACTGACCAAGCACGCCGTCCTCCTCTGGTACATGCACGTCCCGAACCCGCTCATCGCCTCGAAACGCCTGTGGACCTCGATTCCGCCGGAGGATCAGAAGATATTCCTCGAGGAAGCGAAGAAAATGAGCCTGTTCTCGTTCGATTTCCAGAAAAAGATGGACGAGAAGGAAATCAAGGAATGCGAGGGCTACGGCGTCGTTTTCACCCGCCCCGACCGCCAGGAATTCGTCGACGCGGTGAAACCGGTGTGGGACAAGTACCGCCCGAAATTCGGCGACATGATGGACAAGATCGCCGCCGCGACGAAGAAATAGGGCCGGAGAGGAGATGTTCGCATGTCGATTCTCAAGGGGATAAACGATCTGTTGATCAAGGCGCTCAACCTGCTAATCGTGATCGCCATGACCGGCATGGTGGTGCTCATTTTCGCCCAGGTGATATGGCGCTACGTGCTCAGGCAGCCGCTGTCCTGGTCGGAGGAGCTTGCCCAATACCTGTTTTCGGTGGTCACCCTGTTCGGCGCGGCGATACTGTTCCGGGAGTCGAAACACATCAACATGTCGCTCTTGGTCGACAAGATCAAAAACCCGGGGACGAGGAAGCTGGTCAATCTCGCGGCCAACCTCTTTTCCCTGATTTTCCTCGCGGTCATCATCTATTATGCGTTCCCCATGGCGTTCCTCATCCTGGAGTTCGAGGTCGTCTCCTATTCGATGGAGTGGCTGATGATGGGCTGGATTTTCCTGATGGTGCCGGTGGCAAGCGTGCTGTCGGCCCTCATGCTGATCGAGGCCACCATAGCCGCCCTTCAATTGAAAGAAAAGGAGGCGAATTGACATGGGCATCTGGCTGACCGTATTTTTCCTCTTCTTCCTCCTGATCGGCGTGCCGATCGCCGTCACCCTCGGGCTGGCCTGCATGGCGGCGGTGCTGGCGACCGGCGTGTTCCCGGTCCAGGATCTGGTGCAGAAAACCTTCAACGTCGCCAACACTTTCGCCCTCATGGCCATTCCCTTCTTCATTCTGGCCGGAAACATCATGGCATCGGGCGGCGTGTCGAAACGGCTGGTCAATCTCGCCGCCGCCCTGTTCGGGCAGGTGAGCGGCGGGCTCGCCCTGGTGGCGACGCTGGCGTCGACCTTTTTCGGCGCCGTCTCCGGTTCCGCTCCCGCCACCACCGCCGCCATCGGCGGGCTCATGATCAAGCAGATGGAAACGAAAGGCTACGACAAAACGTTCGCCGGCGCCGTGGTGGCGGCGTCCGGCACCATCGGGCTCATCATCCCGCCCAGCCTGACCATGGTCCTGTACGGCGTAAGCACGAACGTGTCCATTGGCGACCTGTTCATCGCCGGCGTCATCCCCGGCCTCATCATCTGCGTGGCGCTGATGGCGGTGGAGTATGTCATTTCGGTGAAACGGGGCTACAAGGGCGAGGACAAGGTCACGGGGCGCGAAATCGTCAAGGCGTTCCGCGATGCCATCTGGTCGATCCTCATGCCGGTGATTATCCTCGGCGGCATTTACGCGGGCGTTTTCACCCCCACCGAATCGGCGGCGGTGGCGGTGGTGTACGGGTTGATCGTGGGGATTTTCGTGTATCGGGAAATCTCTTTCGCCTCCCTCTATCCCCTCATCCTGAAATCGGCCAAGTCGACCGCGCTCCTCATGTACCTGATGATCACGGCCGACATTCTGAGCTATGTTCTGGTCAGCCAGCAGATTCCCCAGAACATCGCCGGCTCCATCCTGCAGGTATCATCCAATCCGAACGTGGTGATGCTGATCATGATTGTCATCCTCCTGTTCGTCGGCACCTTCCTCAACAACTCGGCGGCCATGGTGCTGCTGGCGCCGATATTCCACCCGATTGTCATGAGCCTCGGCATAAATCCGCTGTTCTGGGGCATAATCATGGTCATCTCCCTCGCCATCGGCCACAACACGCCGCCGGTCGGCCTGTGCCTGTTCATCGCCTGCGACATCGGCGGCATCAAGCTGGAGAGTCTGGTGCGGGAAATCATTCCGCTGGTGGCGACGCTGATCGTGGTGGTGGTCGTGCTGAGCTTTTTCCCGGGAGTGATTCTCTATCTGCCGAATTTGATGAAGTAACTGAAGTTTTGCAAAATGGCGATTAAACCGGAGTCATTTTGGTTTTCGATTTTCGAGTCGCGACAACCGCACCGATCACCGGTTGGGGCGGCCCTGGTGGCCGCCCGCTTTTCGCACACGAAAAC
>JAVBRW010000071.1:0-3857 GCA_031547475.1 Planctomycetota bacterium | reverse complement strand
ACGCGTCTCCGCGCCTAAAACGCCGAACACCCCCTAAAACGTCACCCCGGCGGGCGCGCGCCGACCCGGGCGAAAAGCGGGAAGTTGAGCCGGGGTCCAGCGGGCAAAATCTGCGCTGCGAGATTGCACCAAAAGATTCGGCGACGAATTCGCTTCATCCGGGCGGTGTCTCCCGTTCAAGGAGTTCAATTTGAAGCTCTCCATGCACATCCTGTTCGACGTCATCGTCAAAACGGCGGTCAAGATCGTCGGCACCGTGATGCTTCTCTGCATCCTTATCCAGATCTTTTCCCGACTGTTCCTCAAGGTCCCGTTCCCGTGGACGGACGAACTGTCGCGGGGCGCCTTCATCTGGTTCTGTTTTCTCGGGGCGGCCATGGCCATGCGCCAGTACGCCCACCTGGGCATTGACTATTTTCGCTCCAAGCTTGGCTCCGGCGGCCAACTGATCAGCGATATCGTGGTGGCGGCGTCGGTCGTCGTCTTTGGCGTCCTGGTCGCCTATCTCGGCTGGAAACTCCTCGGCATCGTCGGGCGCCAGCGCACGCCGGTCATGCGCATTTCCATGCAGTGGTTCTATATGGTGGTGCCGATTTCCGGAGCGCTCTTGGCGGCGCAGGGGTTCGAATTCCTGGTGAACTATATCGTCACCCGGAAGCCCCGGACGCTGCTGGAAGAAGTGGCCCTGCCGAAAACCGAAGAAAAGCTCGTCTGACCCTCGGCGCGAATGAGAACTGAAAGGTTTGCCATGGTTGCAGTCTACGTGTTCGCCGTCATGCTGGGGCTTATGGCCATAAACGTCCCCATCGCCATCTGCACCGGTCTGGCGACGCTGGTGGGGATTGTCGCCTCCGCCGGCATGCCGCCGATGGTCATGGTGCAGCGCATGTTCGTCGGGCTCGACACCTTCACCCTCATCGCCGTGCCGCTGTTCATCATGGCCGGGAGGCTGATGGCGCTGGGCGGATTGACCCGCGACCTCATCAACGTTTCGAAAGTGCTGGTCGGCTACATGAAGGGCGGCCTCGCCTACATCAACATCGTCGCCAGCATGCTGTTCGCCGGCATCACCGGCTCTGCCGCCTCCGACACCTCGTCCGTCGGCGGCATCCTCATACCCGCCATGATCAACAAGGGCTATGACAAGGACTTTACCGTCGCCGTCACCGCCACCTCCTCCACCATCGGCGTCATGATTCCGCCGAGCATTCCCATGGTCGTCTACGGCGTTGCCGGCAACACCTCCATCGGCAAGCTATTCCTTGGCGGCATCGTGCCCGGCATTATGGTGGGCGTGGTGCTGATGATTGTCTCCGCCATCATGTCGAAAAAGCGGAACTATCCGAGAGACGATAGCTTCACCCTCCGGGAAAGCGGGATAATCCTGCTCAAGGGCATTCCCGCCATGATGTCCATCATCATCATCCTTGGCGGCATCATCGGCGGCGTGTTCACCGCCACCGAGGCGGCGGGCGTGGCCGTCCTTTATTCGTTCCTCCTGGGCATGTTCTATTACCGCGAAATTTCGTTCAAGGATATTCCGCAAATCATCGCCGAAGTATCGATAACAACCGGCCAGGTGGCGCTGATGATCGCGACCGCCTCCGCCCTTGGCTACCTGTTCTCGCATCAGGGCGTGCCGGCCATGATCGGCAGGATGATACTCGGGCTGACCGACAGCAAGTTCGCCATTCTCCTGCTCATCAACGGGCTGCTGCTATTCGTCGGCACCTGGCTCGACTTGAGCCCGGCCGTCATCATCTTCGCTCCGATTTTCCTGCCCATCGTCACCCAGATGGGCATGGATCCGGTGCATTTCGGCGTCATCATGGTGGTGAACCTGGCCATCGGCCTGTTCACGCCGCCGGTCGGGGTCTGTTTGTTCGTCGCCTGCGGCATAGCGAAAATATCCATCGCCGACACGGTCAAGGCGTTCATCCCGTTTTTCATCGCCATGGTCGTGGTGCTTCTGCTTATCACCTACATAGAACCGCTGGTCATGTTTCTGCCGAATTGGCTCATGTAATGATTAACGATATGTGAAAAAAGGATTGCCCCATGGACAACGCCGACGCCCCCATCCGTTCGCAGAGTTTCACCGAGGAAGCCATCGATCACCGGAACGCCCTCCTTTACGCCATGGGCGTCAAGGTCGAGGACACGACGAAACCGCAGATCGCCATCGTCAATTCGTGGAACGAGCTGAACCCGGGCCATTACCAGTTCAAGGAAGTCATCGACGACATAAAGCAGGCCATCCGCGACGCCGGCGGTCTGCCGCTGGAGCTGCCCGTCACCGGCATTTGCGACGGCATCTGTTCGAACACGCCGGGCGACCGCTACACGCTGCCCAGCCGCGATCTGGTGTCGGCCGAGGTCGAATCGCAGGTGGAGGGCAACCAGCTGGACGGCATGATCCTGCTCGCCAGTTGCGACAAGGTGGTGCCGGGGATGATGATGGCCGTCAACCGGCTCAACCTGCCGTCCGTCATCTTCACCGGCGGCTACATGCAGCCAGGCCGCGCCAACGGCAAGATGGTCACGCTTACCCACACCAAGCAGGCGTATGCATCGTATATCGCCGGCATCATGACCCGCGAGCAATACAAGGAAGTGGTGCGGAACGCCTGCCCGGGCACCGGCGCCTGCCCGTTCATGGGCACCGCCAACACCATGTGCGCGTTCGCCGAAGTCCTCGGGTTGTCGCTTCCCGGCAACGCCAGCGTCGCCGCCTCCAGCCCGGCGTGGAAACAGATGGCGAAGGACGCGGGCCGGCGGGTGGTCGAGCTGGTGCGGGAAAATTGGCGCCCGCGCGATCACATCACCATGGAAAGCTACCTGAACTGCATCCGCTACATCATGGCCATCGGCGGCTCGACCAACAGCGTTCTCCACATGCCGGCGGTGGCGAGGCAGGCGGGACTGACCATCGAATGGCGGTTGTTCGACGAAATCAGCGAGCAGGTGCCGCTCATCAGCACCATTTACCCCAACCATCCCCTGTTCACCATGGTCGAGTTCGATCAGGCCGGCGGCCTGTGGGCGGTGATGAAGGAGTTGGACAAGGCGAAGCTTATCGACACTTCGGTCAAGGGCATTTGGGGCGTCATGTCCGATGTCTTGAAAACGGCGGAAAACCGGGACGAAAACGTCATCCGCCCCGTCGCCAGGCCGATCGCGCCCAAGGGCGGCATAGCCGTGCTGAAAGGCAACATGGCCGCGAACGGCGCGGTGGTGAAGTATTCGGCCGTGGCCGAATCGGCCGCCAGGTTCCGCGGCCCCGCCCGCGTCTACGATTCGGAAATGGCCGGCTGGACCGCGCTCCTGAACGACGAGATCAAGGCCGGCGACGTCGTCGTCATCCGCTACGAAGGCCCGAAAGGATCGCCCGGCATGCCGCATCTGGAAACGTTCATGGCCGCCGTGCTCGGAAAGAAGCTGGGGGAGGATATCGCCCTTATCACCGACGGCCGTTTCTCCGGCGCCACCGGCGGCCTCGCCATCGGCTATTTGTCGCCGGAGGCGTACGAGGGCGGCGCGCTGGCGGTGGTCAGGGACGGCGACATGGTGGAAATCGACATTCCCGCCCGCAGCCTTCGCATGGAAGTGTCCGACGAGGAGATCAAGCGCCGCTTCAAGGACTGGAAACCGCTGGAAAAGGAATCGTCCGGCTGGCTGGCGCTGTACAAGAAAATGACGAACCAGTCGGAGTTGGGGGCGACAGTCTTTTAAATTCACAATTCACGAATCACAATTATACCGAAGCCGTTTCGATTCTCGGCTTTCTGGTTGCGACAAACGCACCAATTTCCGGTTGGGGCGGCCCTTGTGGCCGCCCGCGTTTCGCACACGAAAAC
>JAVBRW010000357.1:0-6438 GCA_031547475.1 Planctomycetota bacterium | reverse complement strand
ATTATTGAATTCCTTCAAGCACAACCCTGCTCCCCTGTTCGGCAATGATTATTTCTTCCCTCTGCTGCAGCACAATGCCGCGGGACCAGACCAACGCAAGGCGGAGATTGGGGTTGAGATATTCCCCGGCCCGATAATAGACGCCGTCCTGATCCACAAACCCGTTGCCGGAAATGGTTGTGACATCCCAATAGGGAACATCGGGCGGCGGCGGCGGCGGCGGGGCGGGAGCAACCGCCTGCCCGGGGTGGACTGGTTGGTGCTGCGGCTGGAGAGTCACGATTTCCACCCGGTAGACGGGCGCCTCGGCCATATCGGGTCCGGTTTCCGGTTGCCGGGCGTCGGAGGCGGGGGGAAGGGGCGTTATCGGTTCCAGCGCGCTGCGGCGGAGCTGCGAATCGAGTTCGGTCATCGAGCGCGCAATGACTTCGCGTTCGGCCGTTTCGTCCATCGCCTTTTTCCGCTCCTCTTCGGCCAGGAGGGCGGCTTTGCGTTCCGCTTCCTCTGTCGCCTTCCGTTCCGCCTCGGCGACGCGCTCCGCTTCGGCCACGGCGCTTTTGGCAGCCATTTCGACGAGAAAGCCGGCGGCCGGACGGCCCTGCATGTCGGCGACCCGTTCCTCCCATTCCGTCATCGTCTCCGCCGACGGCCAGGGGCTGGCGCTGAACAGCGTGTCCCGGCCGCGCTGTTCGAACTTGAGGTTTTGCACGCCGACGTTTTCCGCCTCGCGCTCCAGGCCGCGGCGCAATTCCGGCCAGATCAGCAGTTCGCGCCGGATGGGTATGCGGCTGTCCAAAGCGTCCCGCGCCAGTTTGTACACGGCCGCCGCCTCGTCCTGCCGTTTCACTATTCCCGCCAGCCTGGCGCCGAAACGGTTCCTGTCCTGTTCGAGCCGCACGCCCGGGAAAGCGGCGCCGACATCGGCGTCGGCGCGGACGATCTCGTCCGTGGCGTACGCGATCTCCCCCGGCAGTTTGCCCGCCGGCAGGGCGAGGGCGCGCCGGATTGCTTCGCCGTCCTCGGGGTTGTTCAGCAGGCCGGTGAAAACAATGGCGCCGTTCGCCAGCCTTTCCACCCCCACCGTTCCGGCCGGGAGTTTGGCCGGAGCGGGATAAACCGCCCTGATACCGCCCGACCGCAGGCGCGCCGCCACCGCCTCGGCCGGATCGGGTTCGAGGGTGAGAAAATAATATGCCGCGCCGCCGGCCGCCATCAGGAGAACCAAGGCGATCAGCCACCCCGTCCGCGACGGCCGGGGAGCTTCCGGCTCCGCCGCCTGAATGGGCGGACGCGCGGCGGACGCGTTTGGCGCCTCCGGGGCACCGCTTTTTGTTGCGTCGTCGGCGTCGGGCGTTGCGGCGGGCGTTTCCGCCTTGGCCGGCGCCGCGTCGACCGGTTCGGGAAGGGCGGGCAGTTTTTCCCACTCCGCGTCCGGTCCGAGGGTGAAATGGATGCCGCCCACCGTCGCCACCTGGAACGGATCCAGCCTGGTCTTTTCGTCGACAGGGCGGCCGTCGACCCGGACTTCGGCGCTGTCCAGCGGCTCTATCCACCATTCCTTGCCGATTTCCAGCACGGCGTGGCGCGGGCGCAACAGCGCGTCCACCAGCACGATGTCGACGTCCGCCCCCGAGCCGATGGTGTACGATCCCGGGGCAAGGGCGAACTCCGCCCCCGCCTGCGTGCCGGACAACAGCTTGGCCAATACCGTGTCTATGGTTTTCCCCTCGTCTGCCATGGAATTGTTCTCAATTCAGAACTTTCTGGTTCCGAAGCGACGGCGGCCGTTTCTGCAACGGCTTCTTTTCCTTGGGCACCGGATCGGGCAGGGCCGGCGCTTTCAGCAATTTGTCGGCCGGGCTGGCGTTGATGGAACGTTCGTACTCCGTCCCCTCGACAATCGGCGACGTGCCGGGAATGACCAGCCGGGGCGAGAGCACGAACAGGCGTTCGCTCTTGTTGTTCGTCCTGCCCCGGGTCCGGAACAGCGCGCCGACTCCCGGGATGTTTTTGAGGAACGGCACGCCCGAATCGGTGACGCGCCGCATTTCGGTGTAATAGCCGCCGACCACCAGCGCCTCGCCCTCGAACACGACCGCCTGGGTGGAAATGGTGCTTTGCCGGACGCGGGGCAGGGTGTCGACCGCCTGGGTGCTGTCCATGGTGTCGCTGCCGTTCACGATGTAGACTGCGAGCTGGATGCCGCCGGCGCCGTCCTGGATGACGTGCGGCGTCACCCTCAAGGTCAGGCCGGTCGTCACGTCGGCCAAATCGACCTCGCGCTCGCCCTCCAGCCTGACGTAGAACGTTTCGGTGTGTTCGAGAGACGCCATCGTGTTGTCCTGGGTGAGGACGGACGGCCGGGAAAGAACGTTGGCGTCGCCTTCCTTTTCGAGCGCGTTGACCCGCGCCATGAACGAGTCGAGGCCCTTGGTGTAGATGGTGGCGTACTGGAAGCCGTCCCCGGTAAGGCCGGTGATGCTCGGGCTCAGGCCGGTTTCGCCGAGGTTGGCGCCGGCGTCGTTTTTCCACCTGCCGCCGAGATCGCGGTATTCCCACGAAACGCCCAGATCCTTCGTCCTGTCGGTCTCGACGTCGATGATGGCCGCGCGTATTTCCACCAGCGCCAGCGGCTGATCGAGCGCTTCGATGATGGCCTGGTGCTTGGGCAGGTTCTCCTCGTAATCCCACACCAGCACCGCGTTCAGGCGGGTGTCGGCCTGGATGAACGGCGCGTTCGGGTTCGCTTCGCCCTTTCTGCCGCTTTCCGCCTCCGTCTTCTCCGCCTTTTCCCTGGCGACCAGGCCGGTGCCTTTCCGCATCCGGGGCGCGCCGGGGGGAGTGGGCGTGGTGGTTTCCGGGGAATAGGTCGGCGTCGGCGTTTCGCTGAGTATTTTCTGCAGCAGCTCCACCACGCCCGGAACGGTGGTGGAGGCGTCGCCGGTGGTGATGGTCCGCGTGGCCGCCCAGGCGTGGTTGAGCCGGAAGACGGCAAGCTTGCGGGGCGGGCCCTCGGCTATGGCGATCTCGGCCTGGCGCTCGAGGATTTCGCCGACCCGGTCGAGGTAGACGGGCGGCCCCTGCACCATGAGGAGGCGGTTGCCGTCCGCCACCCGCCAGCCGAAGCGGGGGTCGAACAGGCCGAGCTCCCTGAGCGTGTTCCTCAGCGTGTCCTCTTTCCGGTTGAACAGTTGGAAAAGGCGGGTTTCCAATTCCGAATTGGGGAAAAAATACACCGAGCCGCCGTCGAAATACCAGTTCATGTTCTCGATCTGGCACAGAATGTCGAGGAACTCGTTCGGGTTGGCGAACGCGAATTTGCCCGTCACCTCGCCGGACAGCGCGGGAGAGATGACGGCGGGCACGCCCTGCGCGGCCGCGAGATCGGACAGCAGCTTGGGGAGGGGATGGCGGGCGATGTCGTACGACACCGGCCGGAAAAGCCAGCGGCGCGGATTGTCGTGATCGCCCATGACGGCGGCCGGCCCGCCGCCCTTTTGCACGTCGTAAATGATCGATTCCGGAGCGGGCGGCACGGAGCGCGCCGGAATATAGTGGACCGCCGCCGGCCGGGAGGACGGGGAGGCGGCGCCCGGATTGATGACGGACGGCGCGAAATCGACGGCGCCCGCCAGGGAAGCGATGCCGGCGAGGGCCGCGGATAGCAGGATTGTGCGCATTGCTTTCATTTTTTTTCCGCCGAACAAACGCCGGGCCGGGATTTAGTGGATTTTTCAACTAAAATCGGATATCATGATCTTCCTGGCGTTATGCAAAATGCGTTTCAACATCGAAACAATAAGGAAAAACAGCCCAACACCGTCATCCCGGCGGTACAAATCCAAATTTTTCCTCAATGGACGAACCGATGATTCGCATCCGCGCCGTTCTGCCGCTTTTGATCCTGCCGTTCCTGCTTCTTCCGCTTCCGTGCGTCCGCGCGGCCGAACCGGCGGCGAACGGCGAACCGCCTGCCGCCAAAACCTACCGGGACGCGCTCCAGGAAGCCGAACGCGATCTCCGGCGGATGGACGCGGCTCCGGAACCGGACGGCGGCGGCTGGCGGTTGTCCGACTATATCGGCCTTGTCGCGCTCCTGGTCGCCATCGGCCTCATGTTCTGGGCGTCCAGGTGGACTCGGCGGTTTTTCTTCCGCCAGGTTCCCGGCCGCGAAATGCGCATACTCGACCGCATGGCGGTGGGGAGGAATTCCTCCCTCCTCCTTGTCCAGCTCCGGGGCCGCGTCTACTGGCTGGCCGAACATCCGGGCGGCGTCACCCGCCTGGACGACTGGCCGGCCGACGCTCCGGCGCCGGACGCGCCGGCGAAAACTATTCCTCCCGGCAAGGGAACGTGACCTTCACCTCGTTCCGGTCTCCCCGGCGGTTGTACGTCATGTCGGGGAAAAACTGCCGCACCAGTTCCAAGCCCATGCCGCCCTGGCTGGGGTCGGCCGGTTCGCCGCCGCCGGCGGGCGGGTCGAGCGGCCGGAACGCCGGCCCGTCGTCGGTGAACACGAACGTGACTTTTCCTTCCGCGATGGCGAAGCTGCACTCCGCCGCCACCGGCCTGCCGCCGGCCGGCACCGCGTGCCGGGCCACGTTGGTCGCCAGCTCCTCGTAGGCGAGGTTGAGGACGAACCGCGCCCGGTCGTCGGCGCCGCCATTCTCGAGGAACGCCTGTATCCCCCGGCCCGCCGCCGCGATGTCCAGCATCCTGCCCTCCAGCCCGCTTTCCGGCCGGAAGAGGAGGCTTGCGCCGTATTCGCGCGCGCCGGCGCCGGTCATTTCTTCTCGGTCCACAGGCCGTCCATCCCGTCCCGCATCTGGAGAAATTGATCGAGCTTGATCATCCGAATGACGTCGGCGACGTTCTTGTTGGCGCCGACCAGGTAGGTTTTCCCCTTTCTGGCCGTCGTTATCTTGTACGCCGCCATCAGCACCCGGAGGCCGGCGGAGGCGACGAGGGTGAGGCCGGACGCGTCCCAGACGATGTCCCTGATGGCCGGTTCGGCCGTTTCCTTTTCCTGGGCGTCGGACAGCTCCTTGGCGTTCGACGCGTCGAGCCAGCCTTCCAGTTTGAGGAGAAGGACGTCGTCCCCTTTGCGCGAAAAGTCGAAACGCAGATTGCTCATCTCGTGTCCTTATTTCAAATCGGTCAAGGAAAAGAACCTGCCGTCCCCCGAGCCGGACACCGACACGCTGCTGACGGTGCCGATGGAGGAGAGAACCGCATCCCCCATCTCCGCCCCCGCCTCTTCGCACGAACCGTCGAGGTGATCCCAATTCTGGTCGTCGGGGTGGCGGTAGGTCATGATGGTGATGTCGTCGTACGGATCGCGGCCGGCGGTGAACTCGGACAGGTTGCTTTGCAGGTTCATGGCGACGGCCCGGCAGGAATCCGCCATGTCGGCGGCGGCGTCGAATATTTCCGCCACCCTGGCCTCGCCTATCATCTCGTCGTTTTTGTTCATCGCCTCGGTCACGCCGTCGGTGTAGAGGAACAGCATCTCGCCCGGTTCCAGCTTCGCCTCCTTTTTCGCGTACGCGAGATCGGGGACGAATCCGACCGGCGGGTGGTCGGCGTCGTCGAACCATTCGGCCTTGCCGCCGCGCTTGCGGCGGAGCGGGTGGTTGTGGCCGGCGTTGGCGTATTCCATGACGCCGGTGGCCAGGTCGACGATTCCGCAGAACACGGTGATGAACATGCAGCTGGGGTTGTGCCGCGCCACTTCGCGGTTCAGGCGGGTCAGGAGCTCGGCCGGATCGTGGATATGGCGGGAAAAGGCCCGGAGATAGGTGCGGGCCATCGCCATGTAGAGGGCGGACGGAATGCCTTTCCCGGACACGTCGGCGATGACCATGGCGAGGTGGTCCCGCCCGAGCATCCAGTAGTCGTAGAAATCGCCGCCGATTTCCCGTGCCGGCTCCAGCACCGCGTAGAGATCGAAGGGCGGGCAGCCGCGAAGCGGCGGAAACGTGCGGGGGACGAGAAGCATCTGGATCTCGTGGGCGGCGGCGAGTTCGCCGGTCATCCTGAGCATTTTGTCCCGTTCGGGATCGATGGCGCACGGGCGGCCTTCGCCGGCGGCGGGTTTGGCCGCCGGTTTCGGCGCCGGCGCGGGAGGCGCCGGGGACGCCGCCGCGCCTCCCGCGCCGAGAACGGCCGCCGCGATCAGCCCGGCGGCGCCGACGGCGGCCGTCCAGACGAACGCGACGCCCAGCCCGGCCATGGCCACGACGGCGGCCAGGGCGGCGGCGAGCGCGGCGAGCGGGAGGCGCGAGGCGGAACGTTCCTTGCTCATGGCTGTCCTTTCGGCGCGTCCGCTTGCTCAAGCGCCAGGCGGAAACCGACCTGCGGGTGGCGATTTTCGCGGTGGGCGAAGCTGCGGGACGCGAGCCTGCACTGTTTGGCCAGGCTGACGAAACTGCCGCCCCT
>JAVBRW010000318.1:0-6869 GCA_031547475.1 Planctomycetota bacterium | reverse complement strand
TTCGGCGCATCCGGCGGCGTCATGGAGGCGGCGCTGCGGACCGCGTTCCAGATGATAACCGGCCGCGAAGCGGAAAGCCTCGATTTCAAGCAGGTGCGCGGCCTGGACGGGACGAAGGAATACCGCATCAACGTCGCCGGCCTCGACGTCGGCGTGGCTGTGGTCAATTCGCTGTCCAACGCGCGGAAAATGCTCGACTCGATCAAGCAGGGCCGCTCCGATCTTCATTTCATAGAGGTGATGAGCTGTCCCGGCGGCTGCGTCGGCGGCGGCGGCCAGCCTCTGGGGCCGACCCGCGATGCCATCAAGACGCGCCTGAACAAGCTGTACGACATCGACGCAGGGGAAACGGTCGAGCGCCGCCTCAGCCACCACAACGAAGAGGTGAAGCGGCTGTACCAGGAATACCTCGGCATGCCGCTGGGGCCGATGAGCCACGAGCTTTTGCACACCCATTATCATGATAGGCCGGTGGCGCGGTGATAGGGAGAGAGCCGATTTAAGATTGTAGATTGTAGATTTAAGATTTTTCCCGCCATACGTTTCGCATGGAAATAAATCTTAAATCTACAATCTACAATCTTAAATTACATAATCATTGCATACGGGAGAAAACATCATGGTCAAGACAATCCTGCTGGTCGATAAGGACACCTTGTTTGTCGAGCAGATTAGGCAGAAGTTCCTCGCCTCCGGGTTCCGGGTGCTGTGCGCGCGGACCCAGGCCGAGGCGGAGCGCATCCTCGCCACCACCGAGCCGGACGTTCTCGTCACCGAGGTGACGCTGGAGCGGCAGGACGGCGGTTTCTGCCTGGCGTGGAAGGCGAAAAAGCGCTACCCGGGCCTGCCGATCATCATAGTATCGTCGGTGACCTGGCACACCGGGCTCTATTTCAACCTGTCGACGCCGGAGGACAGGCTGTGGATCAAGGCGGACTATTTCCTCGACAAGCCGACCCGGCCGGAGGAATTGGAAGCGGTCATACAGCATTGCCTGCATCCGGCGAAAACGGCGTGAACATTGCGAACTGAAAACCTTCCGCCTGCGGTCCAAGCGGATCGCAGGCGGAATTCTTGAATTGCCTTGAGTTATTTCAGCAACTTCGCGAGTTTTCTGTATATATCTTTTCGATGGCCAATCGCGGTGATGGATATTGTGACAACGTTGCGCCGAAATGTATAAACAACGCGATAGTCGCCGACACGCAAACGAAAGTAGAGGGAAAATCCTTGTAGTCGTTTACATCCGGACGGGAAGGGATCGGTGGCCAACAGATCGATTTTTTTGACAATGCGTTTTCTATCCGCATTGGGGATGCAATCGAGATTCGCCAATGCGGCAGGTGTATATTCGATACGGTAGGTCATGGGGTAGCTGTCACTCGATTCCGTAACGTTTTTTCACTTCGTCCTGAGTCAAACGCCGCGATTTGTCCCGCATTGCAAGAGTCGATTCAATACCGTCGACCAAGTCCTCCAACCAGGCATCAACCTCCTGATCCGGCAAAGCCACAAATTTCCTCCCCTCCCATATCACCGTGGAGGCCGATTCGGGAAGAAGCGCCCGCAGTTTATTTTTTCCGGTACGACGTTGTTTTGTTCTGGCGACTGGCATTGCATTACCTTCCATGGAATAGCGTATACTCTTCATTCTATCCTATCACGATCCAGGAGCAAACCCTTTTTACAGACAACTCACACCAACTGCGTTTTGTACAACGACGCGTAAATCCCGCCTTCCCGTTCGATCAACTCGTCGTGCCTCCCCGATTCCACCAGTTCGCCGTCCCGGATGACGACTATGCGATCGGCATTGATGACGGTGGACAGGCGGTGGGCGATGATGATGACCGTCCTGTTCAGCATCAGATTTTCGATGGCGCGCTGCACCACCTTTTCCGACTTCGTGTCGAGGGCGGACGTGGCTTCGTCCAGGATGACGATGGGCGCGTTTTTGAGAAACGCCCGGGCGATGGCGACTCGCTGCTTCTGGCCGCCGGACAGCGTGGTGCCGCGCTCGCCGATGACCGTGTCGAGGCCGTGCTCCAACGAACCGATGAATTCGTCCAGGCAGGCCGCCTTCACGGCGCGGTTGATATCCTCCATGGTCGCGTCCGGCCTGCCGAGCGTGATGTTTTCGCCGATGGTGCCGGCGAACAGGAAATTGTCCTGGAAGACAACGGCCGACAAACCGCGCAGGTTGTCCAGTTCGAGATCCCTGATGTCCACCCCGTCGATGGTGATGCGGCCGGAATCGACATCGTAAAAGCGGGGAAGCAGATTCGCCATGGTGGTCTTGCCGCCGCCCGAATTGCCGACGAAAGCGACGGAACAACCGGCCTTTATTTCCAAATCGATGTTCCGCAGCACCGGCTTGCCGGGCTCGTAGGAGAAGGTGATGTTTTCGTAGCGGATGGCCTCGGTCACGCCGTCGAGCTTGCGGGTGTTCGGCCTGTTTTCAATCGCCGACTTCCGGTAGAGCCGTTCGAGAACGCGCTGGATGGCCATCATGCCGGACTGGACCTTGCCGAAGTTGTTGCCGATGGATTTCATCGGATTGTACAGGGCGACGAGCGCCACCATGAAGGCGACAAACGCGCCGGGCGTCAGCATCTTGTTGATGAAAAGATAGCTTTGGAGCCAAAGGATGGAGGCCATGCCGAGGCCGATGGCGGCGTGCATGGAAATGGACATGGTGCCGGCGCGCTGCACCATTTTGATGCTGAGGCGGAAAATGTCCCGCATCGACTGCTGGAGCCGGGATTTTTCCAGATCGTAGAGATTGTAGGAGGTGATGGTGCGGTTGCCGCCGAACACCTCGTTATAGTTGGTCGACACCCCGGCGCCGGCCTTCACCGACTCCTTGATGTACAATTTCATTCTCCGCCGCACCCGGTTAAGCGGCATCACCCCGATGCCCAGGGCCGCCACCGCCACCAGGCACAGTATCCACGAATTCCAGAACATGACGGCCAGACAGCCGAGGGACGAGGACGTGCGGTTGACCAGCATGGAAACGTTCCCGAGGAGCGTTTCGCCCGCCTGATCCGCGTCTCCGGAGTAATGCTGGAGTATCTCCCCGGACGGCGTTTTGTCGAACATCGACGCTTCGGCGCGGAGCAGCTTGTCGAACAGGGCGGACTTGAGGCTCATGGAGATTTTTTTGCCGACCCAGGTGTTCATGTAATTGCTGGCATGTTTCAAAAATGCCTGCGACACGTAGAGCACGATGACCAGGATGGGAAAGAACGACACGTTCACCACCTGCTCGTTCATGTAGCCCTTGACCACCACCTCGTCGGTGAACGGGCGCAATATCGCCACGGCCGCCGCGTCCAGCGCTCCGGCCGGAATGGCCAGCAGTACGGTGAGAATCGCCCGCCAGCGGTACGGCTTTACGTATCGGTAAAAGTGGCGGACATCCTGCCAGGTGATTTTTTCTTTCATTTTTTATGACTTTCCGATGTGCGCAGGGAAATCCTTCTGCCCAGCGTTTCCGCCTTTTTCACCAATCGGCCAAGGCTCCGGATGTCGCGCATGCTCAGGCCCTTCAAGAGCCGGTTGTCGAGAATACGCACCGGGCGCATGCCGAGCAGGCACTTTTTCAGCAGCGCCGGGGTCGGGCCGTCGGGCCGGCCGTCGTAGATGCGGCAGATGCGCCGCAGATCGGGGTTGTGGCCGTGGCGCTCGAGGGACAGAAGGAAGAGGAACAGATCGCGAAGCTGGAACTCGGCCAGCCGTTCGGCCGGGACCGATGTTTCGAAATCGATGAAATGGATCTCGCCGTCCCGGACGGTCAGGTTCTTGATTTGCGCGCCGCCGTGGGCGCAGCCGACGTCGTGGAAGCGCCGCAACTCGGCGGCGGCCTTGTCGATCAGCAGTTCCCGCTCGTCCGGATGCTTTTTCAAATACTGCTCGAGGCTGAGGCCGACGTTCGACATGACGAAATAATCGTCGTCCTCGTGGAGGATTTCCGGTACCCGCACGCCGAGGGCTGCCAGGCGGCGGATAGTCTCGGTCTCGAAGGTGGCGGAATTGCCGGCCTGCCATTCGGTCGGCATGACGAGAATGTTGCGGGTCAGCGAATAGAGAAAGAGTTGGGCGAGATGCCCGAGCGGGTTTTTGCCCCGTTTCCGCCGCTGTTTGACATAGACGATTTCGCCGTTCACCGCATGGGAGAAAACCGGCGGACCCGCAGCGAGCATTTCTTTCGGCACCGAATAGGTCATGGAGTTCCCTGAATACATGAAAAACCGGGGCGAAAGCGTTCCGCCCCGGCCAAAGCGGCAATTGTAACCGGAAAAGGAAAACATTTCAAGTGAGGAACAAGGGACAGCGAAACAAAGCCGCGCGGCAGGCGCTGCGAGTGGATAGTCAACCACGAGCAAATGACATTAGTTCATCGAAAAAATCCTTCCCCTTCCGCAAAGCGTAGGCTATACTGAACGGCGAGGGAATCCATCGATAACCGGGGTGTCATCTATTTGGAGGAGACGGCAATGGGCATATTCGACAGCATCAAGGACAAGGCGTTCGGGCAATTCATCGACGTCATCGAATGGGTGGACGCGACCCGCAACACCCTGGTCTGGAAATTCCCCCGAGGCGACAACGAAATCAAGAACGGCGCGCAGCTCACCGTTCGCGAAAGCCAGGCCGCCGTCTTCCTGAACGAAGGCCAGCTCGGCGACGTGTTCAAGCCCGGCCGGGTTGAACTCACCACCAAGAACATTCCCATCCTCACCAGCCTGAAGAGCTGGAAATACGCGTTCAACTCGCCGTTCAAGGCGGACGTCTATTTCGTCAACACCCGCCAGTTCACCGATCAGAAGTGGGGCACCGCCAACCCGATCATGATGCGGGACGCCGAATTCGGCCCCATCCGCCTCCGCGCTTTCGGCGCCTACGCCTTCAGCGTGACCGATCCGGGCAAGTTCATCATCAGCATGGCCGGCACCAACCCGCTCCTGGTGTCGGAGGACGTTACCGGACAACTCCGGAACCTCCTGGTCAGCCGGTTCGCCGACGCTCTCGGCGAAGCGAAAATCCCCGCCCTCGATCTCGCCGCCCAGTACAACGAGATGGGCGATCTGCTCCGCGGCATTCTGCAGAAGGATTTTGACGACTACGGCATCACCCTGAACAAATTCCTTATCGAAAACATCAGCGTCCCGCAGGCGGTCGAGGAAGCGCTGGACAAGCGCACCCAGATGGGCGTCCTCGGCGACATGAACAAATACACCCAGTTCCAGGCCGCCAACGCCCTCGGCGACGCGGCGAAAAATCCCGGCATGGCCGGCAACATGATGGGCATGCTGGCGGGCGTCAACCTCGGCGGCGTCGTGGGCGGCAACATGCAGGCGGCCGCCGCCGCCGGCGCCGCTCCGGCTCAGGCTCCCGCCGCCGGCGGCCCCCCGCCCCTTCCGGGCGCGGCCCAATGGTTCGCCGGCATCGCCGGCAAGCAGGAAGGCCCGTTCGACCAGGCCGCGCTGGCCGCCAAGGCCGGAGCCGGCGCGCTCAGCCGCGACACGCTGGTGTGGAAACAGGGCATGGCCAGTTGGGCGAAGGCGGGCGACGTGGCGGAACTTTCCGACCTGTTCGCCTCCATGCCGCCCCCGTTGCCGCCGGCGTGAGTTTTCAATTCACAATTCACGATTCACAATTATTTGCGGAAAAATTGTGAATCGTGAATTGTAAATTGTGAATTCTTGACGAGAAAGGTCTTCCCCATGATGCGCAAATGCAAAATCACCGCGATCAAGCACACCATGCAGGATGATTTGGTCAAGCAATACGGGGCCGAGGGCTTCGGCGCCTGCCCCCGCGTCCAACCGGGCCAGGAATTCGTGGTCGAAGGCCACGGCATGCCGGAAGGATTTTGCAACGAAGCGTGGCGCGCCATCCACCACTACGTTTTCGCGCTGGTGCACGGCGGCGGACAGGATCTGTTCTTCACCGGCAACTGGGTGCGCGAGCCCAACGTCGCCATCGTAAGCTGCAACGACGGATTGCGGCCGGTCATTTTCAAAATCGAGGCGTTCGATGAATAACGAAAAAGCGCTGGACGAATTGCGCAGCGGCAAGACGGACGATCCGGCCGCGCCTCCCGGCGTCAGGCGGTTCCCGTGCAGGAACTGCGGCGGCCCCCTCCTCTTCACGCCCGGCACCACCCATTTGAAATGCCCTTACTGCGGCACAGAAAACGACATTCCGCTGGACGCCGAGGACGACACCTACCTGAAGGAGAACGACTACCTCGCCGCCCTGAACGATCAGGACAAGATGCAGGCCTCGGCCACCGACGCGCCGCCGGCCGAAGCGGTCCGCTGCACCAACTGCGGCGCCACCACCACCATCTCGCCCGAACGCACCTCGGACAACTGCCCCTACTGCGGCAGTCCCCTGGCCATGCAGAACCATTTCGCCTACAAGATGAACGTCCAGGCCGTGCTCCCGTTCGTCATCGACGGCGAGAAAGCCATCGGCATCTACCGCGACTGGGTAGCGTCCCGCTGGTTCGCCCCCAACGACTTCAAGCGCCGCGCCACCCGCGAGGAAGCGATGAAGGGCGTCTACATGCCCTATTGGACCTACGACGCCAGCACCCAGACCTGGTACGTGGGCCAGCGCGGCGACGCCTACTACGTCACCCGCATGGTGTCGGTGAACGTCAACGGCAAAACCCAGATGCAGCCCCGCCAGGTGCGGGAAATCCGCTGGACGCGGGCGTCCGGGAATGTCCACGTCGCCTTCGACGACGTGCTGGTGCCGGCGTCGCGGTCGCTGCCCGGCTACCTGCAGGACGGCCTGGAGCCGTGGCAGCTCGCCAACCTGAAACCGTTCCGCCAGGAATTTTTGTCCGGATTCGT
>JAVBRW010000227.1:0-13869 GCA_031547475.1 Planctomycetota bacterium | reverse complement strand
CCCGGGCGGTGAAACGGGGGTTGACGGCGCCGTGCGAATTCTGGAACACCACCTGGATGGCGCGCCGCGCCCGCCGTTTCGCCTCGCCCCGCAGGCTCCGCAATGATTGCCCCCGGTACAGCACGTCGCCGGAATCGGGATACTCCAGCCCCAGAACCATGCGTCCCAGCGTGCTTTTTCCCGAGCCGCTGGGGCCGACCTGGGCGTGGCACGTTCCCGCCCCCAGGCCCAATGACACGCCGTCCACCGCCCGCACGGCGGGGTGGACGCCCCACAGGCCGCCCTGGTGATAGGTTTTGCTTACGTTTTGGAGTTCGAGAAGCAGCATATGCATTTTCCTATTTAAGATTGTCGATTGTAGATTTAAGATTTATTCCCGGAAGAAACGCTTGGAACGGGAATAAATCTTAAATCTACAATCGACAATCTTAAATTCTAAATCGCCATCGCCAACCGCTGCCGCAGCGCTTCGAACCGGCTGCCGTACAGCCGGTGGTGGGCGGCGAGAAGCTGTTTGGTATACATGTCCTTGGGGTGCGCGAACAATTCCTCGGCCGGGCCCGATTCCACCAATCTGCCGTGGCGCATGACGGCGATGTCGTCGGCCAAGTAGGCGGCGACGCTGAGATCGTGGGTGATGAGAAGCATGCCGAGATGCCGCTCCTTCCGCCGCTCCTTGAGTATCCGCAGCACCTGCGCCTGCGACACCATGTCGAGATCGGTGGTCGCCTCGTCGGCGATGAGGAAGGTCGGCGTGGTGATGAGCGCCAGCGCGATCATCACCCGCTGCAGCATGCCGCCGCTCATCTGGAACGGGTAGACGTTCAAGAGCGCGTCGGCGTCCGGCAGGCCGACTTCGGAAAGCGCCTGGGCGGCCAGGCGCCGCCAGCCCGTGCCGGCCAAGCCGTGCGAGGAAAGCGTTTCGCGGAAATGCGCGCCGACCTTGAATACCGGATCGAAGGCGCTCATCGGGTTTTGCAGAATCATCGCCACTTCGCGGTTCCGGATGCGGCGGCGGCCGTCGGCGTCGAGCGTCGAAAGCGGCTGGTGGTTGAGGACAATGTCGCCGCCGGTCTGGACCACCTCGCGGGGCAACAGCCCCATCACCGCCAGCGCCATCATGCTTTTGCCGGCGCCGCTTTCGCCGACCACGGCGAGGACGCGGCCGCCTTCGACGCGGAGGGACAAGTCGTCGATTAGGCGGCGCGGTTTCGGGCCGGCGAGATCGATGGCGAGGCGGCTGATTTCAAGATGAATGCAGGACATTCAATGCCCTCCCTCTTGCGAAAGCGCGGGATCGAGGCGATCCCGGAGATATTCGCCCGGTATGTTGAAGGCGAGAACGGTGAGCAGAATCATCAGGCCCGGCATGACGACCAATTCGGGGTTGGTCCAGATCTGCGCCCGCGCGTCGTTGATCATGACGCCCCACTCCGGCGTCGGCGCCTGGATGCCGAGACCGAGGAACGACAGGCCGGAAACGTGCAGCATCATGTGGCCGAGATCGAGGCTGGCGAGAATCAGCATCTGCACCGCCGCCGGACCGGCGATATGGCAGAAAAACACCGCGCCGCTTCCCCCGCCCGCCACCCGCGCGGCCAGGATGTAGTCGCGGTTTTTCAGCGACAAGATCATGCTCCGGACGATGCGGGCGTACCACGCCCAATGCGTCAGGACAATGGCGATGATGACGTTGGTCAGCCCGCGCCCGAGAATGCCGACCAAAAACATGGCGAGGATGAAAGTCGGGAAAGTCATGAACACTTCGCACACGCGCATGATCAGGTTGTCCAGCCAGCCGCCCAGCCAGCCCGCCAGCGCGCCGACGGCGAATCCGGCGCCCAGGATGAACAAGGCGATAAGGACGACCGATCCCAACGACACCCGCGTCGCCCAAATCAGCCGGGACAAAATGTCGCGGCCGAGATGATCGGTGCCGAGCCAGTGCGCGGATCCGGCCGGAGCCAGGCGGGCGGCGAGATCGATGTCGTCCGGGGCGTACGGGGCAATCCACGGCGCCAACGCCGCCATGGCGAGAAGCGCCGCCATCACCGCGACGGCGATGTAGAGGGGCAAAAGCGACCGGCGGGCTCGGGCCGGCATGGCCGGGGCGGAAAGCGGTTGCGGTTCAGGCATGGGCGGCCCCTTCGCTTTCCAGCCGGATGCGCGGGTCGATGGTGGCGTAGAGAATGTCGGTCAGCAGATTGCACAAGACGAAAATGACGGTCATCATCAGGACAAAGCACTGCATGACGGGAAAGTCGCGGTTGTAAATGGCGGATACGGCGTAGCGGCCGACGCCGGGCCAGGAAAACACCACCTCCGCCACCACGGCGCCGCCGAGTATTTCGCCGATATGCATGCCGAGAGCGGTGATGACGGGGATAAGCGAGTTTTTCAGTACGTGCATGCCGATGACGCGCGCCTCGGTCACGCCCCGGATGCGGGCGTAGAGGATGTGGCGCGCGTTCATCTGTTCGAGCATGCCGCCCCGGATCAGCCGCGCGTTGATGCACAACGACATGAGGGCGACGGAAAACGCGGGCATAATCACATGCTCGATGCCGCCCACGCCCATCGATGGCAGCCAGCCCAGTTTGACCGAGAACACGAGTATCATAATGAATCCGAGCCAAAAGCTCGGGGTCGACACGCCGAGATAGGCGATAAGGCGGCCCAGGCGATCCGGCCAGCCGTTTTTGCACACCGCCGCCAGTACGCCTAGGGGCAGGCTCAATGCCAGCGTCATCAAAAGCGATACCGCCGCGAGATAGAGGGTCGCGGGCAAATAGTGCAGCAGGTGTTTGGTCACCGGCGCGCCGGTGACATAGGAGACGCCGAAATCGAGCCGCACCGCTTTGCCGAGCCAGGACAAATACTGCATGGGAAGCGGCCGGTCGAGCCCGAGCGCCTGCCGCGCCTCGGCCAAGGCCGCGTCGGTCGGCGGGATGCCGGACAGGCGGAGATAGCTCATGGCGGGATCGTTGTCGCCGGTGCGGAGCAGCAAAAACACGGCGAGCGATACGCCGAGCAGGATGGGGATGAGGAGAAGCAGGCGTTTTATCACGAATTTCAGCATGGGTTCGTTATTTTCCTACATTCAAGCGTTCAAACGGCACCTTGTTTTTCCCGGCGTCGAAGCGGAAATTCCCCACCTTCCCTTTCCGCCACGCCGCCAGCATCGCGTTGTAATGGATCGGAATATACACGGCTTCGTCATGAAGCGTGGCGAGAATGCGTTTGTACAGTTCCCGCCGTTCGGCCGCATCGGTCGTTTCCAGGACACGGGTAATTTCGCCATCGAGTTCCGCCTTCATCGGCAGGCCAAGCTGCGCCTGGTAATCGGCGTGCGAGGGTTGGCGCATGGACGCGAGCATGGCGTGCGGCTCGAACGGCGGGCCCCAGGTGGAATTGACGATAATGCCGAAACTGCCGTCCTTCTGCCTACGGAAAAACGAATCCTCCTCCTCGCCGATCAGGTTCAGCTCCACGCCGACGCGGGCGGCCTGGCCCTGCAGCACTTCGGCAATCGCCTTGTGGGACGCGTCGTTCCCGATAAAGCAAAAATCGATGGCCAGCGCCTTGCCCCCGCGCGTTCGCACCTTTTCGCCCTTGGCCCGCGTCCAGCCGGCTTTTTCCAGCAAATCCTCCGCCTTGGCAGGATCGTAGGCGTACGGCTTCAGGCCGACGTCCGCGTAGGGCACGTCGGGGCTGAACAGGAAATCGGCCTTCGGCTGCGAGTCGAGGAACACGCCTTTCACCAGCGCGTCCTTGTCGACCATGTGCTGGAGCGCTTGCCGCACCGCCGCGTCGCGGGTGGGGCCGAGGTTCGTGTTGACGGCAAGGACAAGACCGCCCACCGGCTGCGAGACGGCGGTCTCGAAGGCGGGATTGCGGCGCAGGGCGGCGAAGGTGTCGAAGCCGATTTGTCCGAGGCCGTAGATCAGATCGATTTCCCCCGTCTCCAGCGCCATCGCGCGGGACATCGGATCGGGAATCACCTTGACCAGCACCCGCGCGATATCCGGCTTGTCGCCCCAATAGTCGTCGTTCCGGACAAACAGATCGTATTCGCCCAGCCGCGATTCGGCCAGTTTCCACGGCCCGGTGCCGACGGGCGCCTTGATGCCGTCGCGGGTCACGCCGCTGTCGGGGAAGGCCGCCGGGCTCAGCATGCGGAACGGGCGCGGAAGGGACAAATCCTCCAGCACCGGGTAATAGGGCGAATTCAGGACCAGCTTGAAAGTGAGCGGGTCGACGGCGGAAAACGATGCGATGCGGTTGGACAAATCGACCCAGGCGTGGCGCTGGCGGTTGGCCATGACGGTTTGGAAATTCTTCTCGACCGCCGCCGCGTCGCATGACAGGCCGTCGGAAAAGCGCACGTTTTTCCGCAAATGGAACGTGTAGACAAGCCCGTCGTCCGACACGTCCCAGCTTTCGGCCAAACAGGGTTCGATTTTTCCGCCCTCGCCGAGCCGCACCAGCGGTTCGTACACCATTTCCTGGGCGTACATCTGGTTGGGGGAATACATGTGGGGATTCAACGGGCCGGCGTTGGCGAAATGCGAGTAGACGAGTGTATCCGCTCCGTCGGCGGCCGTTGCCGGCGTCGACGCCGCGCCGATCAGGAAAAGGGAAAACGCGAAAACAACGGCGGTTTTGAACAATGCCATTCTCCATGAAAAAGGACAAAACAACACCAGGGCGCGAAGTCGCGCTTCATGCCCTTCATGGGAATGGTTGTGCGTTTGAGTGGTTGCGCTACGATTGCGTTCGACCGCTTGCAGGCCTTCATGGCTTGCGTTTGAAACAATAATGATGGGGCTTGCATGGGTTTAAGTCAAGTAAATAATGACAAGACAAAACCTGATGAACAATTGACCATCACCATTCCATAAGTACAATGAAGTTATGAAAACACAAATTTATGTCGAGTCATCGGTAATCAGCTATCTTACTTCACGCCCTCCACGCGACATTATCCGCCTGGCGCGCCATCGTCTAACCGCCGAGTGGTGGGAGAATCGGGAAAAGTGGAACCTATGCATTTCCCCAACGGTGGTTGAAGAAATATCCGCCGGAGATCCCGAGGCTGCGGATCGCCGAATTGCGGTGGCAAAACAGATGATGCTCTTGCCAGCCCTGCCAGAAGCGAGAAATTTGGCCAATTTGCTGGTAGTGCGCGGCGCGGTCCCAACGATTGCCTTTTCCGATGCCCTGCATTTGGCCCTGGCGGCATTGCACAAACTTCCGTTTTTGTTGACCTGGAATCAGCGCCATCTGGATAATATCGAACTTCGGAGCAGAATCGAGGAAGTGATTCGAAGCCAAGGTTTGCATCCCGCGCTGGTGCTTACACCCGAGCGAATTTTGGAGGAAAACCATGATTGACGATGTTCCGGATCCAGTCGAGGAAATACGGGCGATCCGCAGAAAGATCGCGCGCAAGTTCAAAACACTCGATGCCTATTTTGATCATGTGCAGACATTGCCTTCCGTTGAAGAAATGCATGCCCGGGTCAGGGCGAAGCTGGAAAAAAGCAAAAAAGTTAAATCCAGCACCCGCAGGCGCTCAAAAACGAAATAATCATTGGGAGATCGTAAATGAAACTACCCAGCGTCGCCGTCATCGACGGCCAGGGCGGAGGCGTCGGCAAGGCGCTGGTCGAAAAGCTTCGCGCCGCGTTCGGCAAGGATTTGTCCATCCTCGCACTCGGAACCAACGGGCTCGCCACCTCCCTCATGCTCAAGGCCGGCGCCGACGAAGGCGCCACCGGCGAAAACCCGATAGTCGTCAACGCCAACCGGGTCGACGTCATCATGGGCGCCATCGGCATTCTCGCCGCCAACTCGATGCTCGGCGAACTCACCCCCGCCATGGCCCTCGCCATCGGCAACAGCGATGCGAGGAAAATCCTCATTCCCCTCAACCGCTGCCACCTCCAGGTCGTCGGGCTGAAAAACGCGCCGTTCGCCAGCTATGTGGACGAGGCGGTGGAGATGTTGAAAGAGTATTGTTAGAACGAATAACCAGAGATCGCTGATTTTTCGCTACTCCCCACCCATCCTATCAGTGCGGGCGGCCCCAAGGGATGCCCGAAGTCGTTTCCAACAGGCAAATACCTCCGGCAAAATCAGCCGCCGCCCCTTCCCCGCCAGCCGGCAAATCATTCCGGCAACTTCCATCAAAACAATAACCAGTTGTTAAATAAAAAGTTAAAAAAACAACTGTCACCATCGAGCAAAGTGGCAAGGGCGTTGCTTATTCTCTTTGTGCACACGACCACAAGGAGAAAGACAATGGCGGTATGGGTTGAAGGACTTATCCAGCGCGAATCGGCACCCATGCTTGAAGCGGCGATGGGATTCGCTTTTCAGCGCCACCTCAACATCATGAACAACATCGCCAATGTCGAAACGCCTTATTACAAGCGGAAAGTTATGCCGGAAGAGAAGTTCCAGAAAGCGATGCAAAATGCCCTGAAGGACCGTTACAACCACCACTGGAACGAATTCACCCCCACCGGCCAGGGAGGCGTGCGGTTTTACATGAACCACCTCCCCGACGCCTACAATCTCCAGGGGCAGGAATGGGGACCGGAACGCCACGACGAAAACAATGTGGTCATTGAAAAGGAAATGGCCGATCTCGCGAAAAACTCGGCCTATATGGAAGCGCTGCAACGGTTGTTCAAAAGCAAAACCAACGGCCTCAAGTCCGCCCTGAGGGATAGGGTCGCCTGACAGCCGACGGAAAACGGATTGAACCAACGCCCCGGAAAGGAAGCCATAATGAATACCTGCGACGAGAAGAACGCCAAGTTCATGGGAGAAGCCCTGCTCAACCACGCCAGGGAAATTTGCCGCTACGCCAAGACCTACTCCGGCCCCATCCACCCGGACCGCCCGAGCGAGGAACGCCAGAAGCGCAAATTCGTCTCCACTGTCGATCGCATGATCCGGGAAATGGGAACGCTCTTGCTGATGGCGAATTACAAAGGCGTGTCCCGCTACTGCAACCGCGAACAGATCGAAGCCTATATCGACGAAGCGCGCCTCGCCTCCATCATGGCGCCGGTGCCGGTCGAAGAGGAAGCGAAACAGTCGGCGGCGCAGATGAATTAATTTAAGATTGTAGATTGTAGATTTAAGATTTATTTTCATAAGTTGCGTATGTATTGCGGATAAATCTTAAATCTACAATCTTAAATCAAATAAATCCATGGGGATGGATGGAATCGAAACGGGGGAAACGAAATGAGCATGCTGGTCGGCGGCATTTTTACCATGTTCGATGTGAGCGCTTCTGGTTTGCGGGCGGAACGGGCGAGAATGAACGTCCACGCCAACAACCTGGCGAACATCAACACCACCCACGACGAAAACGGCAATTACAATCCGTACCGCCGCAACCGGGTGTTTTTCAAGGAAGGCGCGCCCGAAATCACCGGCTCCCGGCAGTGGGGCGTGTCGGTGGAAAAGATTGAAAAAGACTACGATACCGATTTGCAGTTGAAATGGGATCCGGAACATCCGGACGCCATCAAGGAAGGGTCGAAAGCGGGCTATGTCGAGCTCCCGAACGTCCAGGTCGCGGTGGAAATGGTCGATATGATGATGGCCTCCCGCGCCTACGAAGCCAACCTGACCTCGATGGACACGGCGAAACAGATACATAGCGGAGCATTGAGAATCATTGCGTAAGGCGGGAAAAAAACAGGAGTCCAAAAGGATCGAACAAAGGAAATTTTACTTGCATTGTTTGACCCCTTTTTGGATATTTGGTAATGTGACAGCGGGTTGCCTTTACGAATAAAGTTGATCCGCAACGAGGCGACGCCGATTCGGCCTTTGGGCCGAGACCCGGGGTTAAGCAATCGACGACCGCAGCCGATATAGAGTACAGTATTTGTAGAGGGCGGTTGGAAAGTTGCAACGGGCGGCATTTGGAACGGAGGAAGGGATTATGCCTATCGATCCCGTCACCGGAAGACTGGAAGGTTTGGGACGGCTTGGCGAGACCAAGGCGCCCCAGCACACCGAACCGGCCAACGGAGCCGAGTTCAAGCAATACCTGCTGGACAACCTGAACAAGGTCAACACCATGCAGCAGGATGCGGGCAAGATGGTCACCGACATGGTCATGGGCAAGGAACAGGACATCACCAAAGTCATGACCGCCATGGAAAAAGCCAGTGTCGCGTTCGACACGCTGATGGCTGTCCGCAACAAATTGGTGGACTCGTACCAGGAAATTCTCCGCATGCGGGTGTGATGCATCCATCCCGTGACAGGCCGACCGGTTTGGCCTGTCACGTTGACATAGCTTGATATTGCCTGTTTTTTTTGTCTGCACGGCTTTTTTATCGGACAAGGGATTTGATTATCGGCCATAGCGGATGACAGCACAAATGCGCGTTTTTCACCCACACCGGGATGCGTTCCCGGCGGTGGGTTTTAGCGATTAATGCGGTATAGGCAGGCATCACGCATTGATTCGCCGGCGGCGCCGTGGGGACGGCAATACCGGCGGAAGCGGTTACGGGGTAAAAGGGACGCAAGCATTTCGGGGGATATACCATGAACATTCTGCGCCAGCTCTGGCAGGACGCGCAATCGGTCCTGAGGGAAATGTCCGTCACCCAGCGGGTGGCGGTGACATTCCTCATCCTCACCGTGGCGGTTTGGCTCACCTTCGCCGCCTGGATGGGCACCACGCCCAGCGAAACCGGCCGCCGGCCCCTGCCCATGCAGGTCGAGCCGGGGGACGTCAACGACCTGCTCGCCCAACTGTCCGCCAAAGGCATTCAATCGGCCGAATACAACCTCGAATCGAAACGCATCATCGTCAATGTCGACGAGGAAAAGAAAGCCATCATCGCGCTGGCCGAGGAAGGGCTCCTCCGGGGCGCGCACGAATTCGGCTTTCTCGCCATGCTGGACAAGTGGGCCTTTTCCGACCCGACCAAGAAGTCGGACGAAGCCATGCGCATCGCCCGCGCCAACGAAGTGTCGAAGCTGATCGAAAACATCGATCCGGTCAAGGAGGCGCGGGTCATCTATTCGGACGACGCCCGAAACTCCCTGTTCGGCGTGTCGCACCGCAAAACCGCCTCCGTGTCCATCATCACCAAACTGAACAAGGATCTGTCCGAAGAAACGGCCAACACCATCATCAGCCTGGTGGCGGCGGCCAAGGCCGGCCTGGACGCCCGCGATGTCGTCGTCACCGATCAGAAGGGCAGGAAATTCCACGCATCCTCTTCGAACGGCCTCAACGCCATGGCCCGGCAGAAGTGGGACTACGAATACGCCGAGGACGAGAAGATGCGCCGTACCCTCGAAGCGCTGATGCGCGAATTCGTCCCCAATATCCAGTACGGCGGCGATGTCATCGCTTTTCCGAAGCACGAAATCAGCTTCGACTATATCGAGGAAATGAAGCGGGAAGTGCTGCCCGGCGAAGTGGCGACCCAGTCGCAGCGGAAGTTCAACGAGGAGACGTCGGAAGTTCCGAACGAAGAGCCGGGCGTCAACGCCAATGTCCGCCGCACCGCCAACCTCGGGAATTCCCAAGTCTACTATACCAGGCGCTCGAGCCGGAACGAAAAAGAGTCCAGCCGGACCATGCAGAACACCATCCGGGAGACGGCCACCAAATATGCGCCGAGCCGGAAGGATTTGTCCATCTCCGCCATCATCAAACTGCCCTACCGCCTGAAGCGGGACGAAAGCGGCAATCCCGTCCAGGCCACGAACGAGCACGGGCAATTGCTGACCGATCCGGAAACCCGCATGCCGACGTTCCAGCGCGAATCAATTCCGCCGCTGAACGACGCGCAGATCACCGAGCTGAAACGCCAAATCGCCCGCGCCGCCGGCATCAATTCCGATCTGATAATCGAGAAAATAGAAATCAGCCAGGTGCCGTGGGAGGCGCCGGTCATTTCGCCCCCCGGCGGCGAGTCCTACGTCGTCGCCATGCTCAAGCTCATCGGGCAGAACATGACCGCCATCATCACCCTGCTGTTCTTCGCGCTGGTGCTGTTCTTCGTCTACCGCTACGCCACCCGGCCCATCCCGACCGAAATAGACGAGCCGATGCAGCAGGAGAGCCTCTCCCTCGCCATGACCCACGACGACGACGAGGAAGAGGGCGGCGACGAGGAATGGGACAGGCTGCGCTCCAAGGTGACGGCGGCGGTTCAGGAAGATCCCAAGCGGGCGGCGAATCTGCTCAAGCGCTGGATGCGGAAGGAATAATTCATGGCCAAGCAAGCGAAGGCCGAGGGCCTGACCGGTATTCGGAAAGCGGCGGTATTGATGATTTCCCTGGACATGGACTCCAGTTCGAAAATCATGGCCAACCTGTCGACGGACGAGATAGAGCGCCTGTCCATGGAAATCGCCCGCATCGACGACGAAATCGCCCCCGACGTCAGGGACGCGGTGGTGCGGGAATTCTACCAGACCCACATGGCGTCCAAATACCTCGAGCAGGGCGGCATCGAATACGCCCGCCAGCTTTTGGAAAAAAGCCTGTCGGCCGAGGAGGCGGCCAAAATCCTCTCCATGCTGGAAAACACCATCCAGCAGGCGCCGTTCCATTTCCTCAAGCAGGCGGATTCCGAACACCTGCTCATGTACATCCAGGACGAGCACCCGCAGACCATCTCCCTCATCATGGCCCACCTGTCGCCGAAGCAGGCGGCGGAAATCCTCAGCGGCCTGACCCCGAAGAAGCAGCTGGAAGTGGTCAAAAGAATCGCCCGCATGGAACAGACCACGCCCGAGGCCATCCGCCTGGTCGAACAGGGCCTCGAGTCCCGGCTGGCGTCCATCGTCACCCAGGATCTGGAATCGGCCGGCGGCGTGCAGTCGGTGGCGGAAATGCTCAACCTGTGCGACCGCACGACGGAAAAGGGCATTCTCGAAAATCTCGAGGAAGCGGATCCGGACATGGTCGAGCAGATCCGGAAGCTCATGTTCGTCTTCGAGGACATCATCCTGGTCAACGACAAGGGCATCCAGTCCATGCTCCGCGAAGTGGAGAACGACGAGCTGGCCATCGCCCTCAAGACCGCGTCCGAGGCCATGCAGGAGAAGATATTCAAGAACATGTCGACCCGCGCGGCCGAGATGATCAAGGAAAACATGGAGTTCATGGGGCCGGTCCGGCTGTCCGACGTCGAGCAGGCGCAGCAGCGCATCGTCGACATTGTCCGCCGCCTCGAGGAGACGGGCGAAGTCATCATTTCCGGCCGAGGCGGCGACGACAACATGGTGGTGTGACGGCGGGCGGCGGTTCCGCCGCGGCTTCGATTGTGTTGGCGTTTCCGGTGGGAATTGATACAATTCCCACTGTGTGTTTTGCGGGCGAATTGTTGTCCATTGTTTCGAGGTGACAGCCATGATTAAAACAAAAACGTTTTCCCGGAGCGAAGCGCCGCGCAAGGCGAAGTTGCCGGTGGTGGATTTGAACGAAATGCTTGATTCGGAAGTCCCATTGCCGGTGGTGGACTACAATACATTCGAGTCCACCATGTCGTGGGAAGAGGTGAATCGCATCCTCGATGAAGCGAGGATGCACGACGATCTCGATACCTACATGAAAATCACCTCGCCCATTCCCATGCTGCCCCACGTCGCTTTGGGAATGGTGGCGGAAGGGTTGTTGACTGGCCACGAACCGGACGTCAATTATGCCGATGCGGAAGCCCTCTTCGGGAAAGATTGGGTCGAGAAATACGGACCCAAGAATAATCGAATTGCATGGAAAACTAATCGCACGAAAAGGCAGCTACCGGCTCGGACTCGAACAAGGTCGCATTAGTTACACCAGCTTTCTCGATACGTACAAACGGCTGATTGAATCGCTGGTTACCATCGGCGAGACGAACGATATCATAACAATCATCAAAGCCGAACGAGCGTTTGTTTCGTACGATCTTGAGTACTTCGCCCGTAATCCGCTGTCAAAAAGCAGCCTGAAAGCGGGCCTGGAGCAATTGGCGGAGTTGGAAAGACTGCTCGGGTATTGGGCAGAAGATCCTCAAAAATATCATGCATGGGCATTGAAAACGCACTGCTCCAAAAGCATGACAAACGGCCTGCCCCGGGACGGCATACGCATTCTCATGGCGGTCCATATCAGGCGGCTCAACAACATGTTTTACGGGATGGGGGAAGAACCGGACATCGTCAACGCCTGGGTGACCGCCCGCCTCGCCAACTTGCGCAAGGCGGACCGCCTGTACCGGGAAAGCCAGCAAAGCGTTCCGGACGACTTTTGACTTCGGGGATATGAACTGCAAGCCATGCCAGAACCCAAGGTGATCAACAATTCGAGCGAGTTCGTCCCCATGCCCACGCCGGACCAGGTGGTGGAAGGGCAAGATGCCGATCGGCTCGACCCCATACCGTTTCAGTTCAACGATATCCGCGCCCTGGCGCAGAAAATCCTCAAGCGGGCGCAGGAACAGGGACAGGCCAAAATCGAGGCGGCGCGGAAACAGGTCGCCCAGATGGAAAAGCAGGCCTACGACAAAGCCTACAAGGAAGCGTTTCCCAAGGGCCAACAGGACGGTTTCGCCAAGGGCGAAAAAGACGGCATGGCGGCGGCCGAAGCCAAAATCAAGACAGCCATCGAAAGCGAACGCGAATCGCTCCGCAAAAACTCGGAACCGATTAAAGGGGTGCTGGAGCAGTTGGCGGCCATCATGAACGAAAACCGACAGCAGCTCCTGGCGCAGGCCGAGGGCGATCTGCTCCTTCTCGCCCTGGACATTGCCAAGCGGCTGGTCGGGCACGAGCTGTCGTTCGATCCGGAAGCGATCCGGCCGCTGGCGGTCGAGGCGATGGGGCTGGTGACGGAACGCTCGGCCATTACGGCGCGGGTCAATCCCGAGGATTACCGGGTGATGAACGAGGTCGTTCCCGAACTGAAAGCCATTTTCCCCGATCTCGGCTCGGTCAAGATCGAGGCCGACCAGTCGGTCGAACGGGGCGGACTGATGGCGGCGACGCGGGAGTCGGAAGTCGACATGCGTTTGGCGACGCGGCTGGCCGCGTTCGAGGAGGCGATTCTCGGCTTTTCCGGTCAGGCGGCGGTGGCGCCGTGGAGCGTGATCCCGCCCGAGGCGCTCGAACAGATCAACAAGCAGGAATCGGCGTATAGTCTGCCGCCGGCGGAACCCGAACCGGGACAGGAAGAACCGAACATTAATCTGGATGAGCAATCGGCAGCTGTCGATCCGAACGCTGATACTGCAACTTGAAAAACCGTGTGTGACAGCCCGCGAGCCGCCCCCTCACCCCAACCCTCTCCCCCTCACGGGGGCGAGGGAGAATTGGGGGGCGCAATGACAAAGTAAGGACGCTTGTTCTTCCTTACGACAAAGTAAGAACATGTGTTTTTCCTTCGCCGTGCGCCCGGTATTCTCCCTCGCCCCCGTGAGGGGGAGAGGGTTGGGGCGAGGGGGCGGCTCGCGGGCTGTCACACACGGTTTTTCAAGTTGCAGTCGCATTGATACCGAGGGCCCGCATTTGAGCGTTTCCATGTTCGAGTACAAACGGCGGCGTCTGCCGAACATCCTCCCGGCCAAGGTGGCGGGACGGGTGCGGCGCGTCACCGGCCTGATTGTGGAAACCACCCCCCTGCCCCTGCCGGTCGGAAGCTTGTGCCACATCTATTCCCGCCTGTCCCGCGTGGCGGTCGAAGCCGAGGTCGTCGGCTTCCGCGAAAACGCCACCCTCATGATGCCCTTGGGCGAAATGCGCGGCATCGGCCCCGGCGACCGGGTCGAATCGTCCACCACCGAGCAGGTCGTGGCGGTCGGCGAACACCTGTTGGGCCGCGTCCTCGAC
>JAVBRW010000378.1:0-2620 GCA_031547475.1 Planctomycetota bacterium | reverse complement strand
GCTATTTCGCCAATGAAATGCGGGCGGCCACAAGGGCCGCCCCTACCGGCGAACACTGTGCTTTTCGCAAACCATTCAATCGTTTTTCACCACCAGGCCGACGCCCGATTCGAGAATGGGGTTGACGGCGGCCAGTTGGAGCTTGCACGGCAAATCGGTGTCGTGGCATATGTGGAAATTTTCTATCGGGTTGTTCCTGATGTACTCGCACGTCTTCGCCATCTGATTCGCGGACGTCTCGTCGGAGCGAAGGTGCGAGCCGCCGAGATAGGTATGGACCTTCTTGGCGCCGGTCAGCTTTTTCGCGTATTCGACGATGTTGCAGATGCCGTAGTGGGCGCAGGAGGCGATGATGGTCATCTCCTCGCCGTTCTTGTGGCGGTAGGCGATCTGGGTGTCCTCGATCACGAAATCGTCCTGCCAGTCGCCGTTCCTGAACACCTTGCCGGACTGGGGAAATTCGCGCTCGAACGCGTTCGATACTTCGGTCGTCCCCATGTAGACGAGATTCTTGGTCAGCCACACCGGCTCGGACACGATGCGGACGTCGAAGAACTCGTCCAGCGCTTCCCGATCGACGTCGAGGCTCAGCGGGACGCTCCAGTTGAACTCGAATTTCTTCAGGAAAAAGTCGGGGTGCGAAACCATGAACACCGGCTTCCGGAACATGGCGCTTTCGTTGTAGTGCTTCAGCAGATATTTGACCCCGCCGCAGTGATCGTAATGGGCGTGGGAGATGATGACATAATCGGCCTGGCGCAGATCGATGCCCAGATCCTCCGCGTTCCGGATGAACTTGTCGGAATAGCCGGTGTCGTACAGCACCTTCACTCCCTCGTCCTCGATCCAGGCCGAATAGCCGTGCTCGGCGTTGAGGAACCGGTTGAACAGGCTGTTGTTTTCCACAAGCAGCGTGACTTTCATGGGGTCACTCCTCGTCGCGGGCGTAGGGCGCTTTGCGCCAGTCGTAGCGTTCCTGCCAGTCCGGGTAATGGTAGCGGCCGATGTCGGCGTCGTCCGGGTAGACGAAATGGGCGCCATTTTGCAATATGACGGTTTTCATGTCCGGATCGTTCTCTTTCACGATGCGTTCGAGCTGCGCCGGATCGATGTAAGTGTTGGCCCAGTTCTCGTAATGGTCCGGGATGATCACCTTGGCGCCCATCGCCTTGCCGAGGCGGTAGACGTCGTAGGGGGTGAGCTTGTCGTAGGTGCCGTTGGCGTTGTGGCCCATGTTGGCGATCAGCACATCCACTTTGTGGCGCTGGCCGACGCCGTAGAAACCGTTGTGATAGGTGCCGTCGCCGATGAAGGCGATGTTGCCGGCTTCGCTCTTGAAAATGTAGGTGACGGCCACGTCCTTCATTTTCGGCGTGATTTTGGCGTCCTTCGGCAGGCCGATGGTGGTGCGGAGCGCGTTCATGTCGAAGTTCTGCTCGACCGCCACCTCGACGTTGCCGTATTTCACAGTGTCGCCGGGCGCCACTTCGACGATGCGGTCGTCCGGCACGCCCCAGCCGCGGAGAATCATCGCCGTCACCTTGGGCCCGACGAATTTGCAGTTGGTTGTCTTGAGGAACGCCTTGACCGTGTAGATGTCGCAGTGGTCGGTGTGGTGGTGGGTGATGAAGTAGGCGTCGACCCGCTTGAACTTCCAGATGTCGACGACCTGCGCGTTCAGCCGCATCCAGTGGAGATAGCTGGCGCCGGTGTTCTGGCAGTCGCCGCTGTTTTCGTAGCGGGTGACGATGGACGGCCCGGCGTAGATGTCGAGGACGAACACGTCGTCGCCGAGCTTCATGCCCCACGACGGCCCGCCGAACCACCACAGGTGGAATTTGCCTTTCTCCGCCTTCGTGTTGTCGATCTGCCAGTTGACGTATTGGCCCCAGGGCGGGAAACATTCCTCGAGCCATTTCTCGCGGTCGATTTCGCGATCGCTCAGCAGGTAGGTCGCCTCCATGACGCCCCACTCGTCCCGCTCTTTCTTCTTGTCCATGCATTGTCTCCTGTGGTGGAATGGGCAGCCCCCGCGGGGCGGCGCGGGGGCTGCACCGCTCGGTTATTTCCTCTTGATTCCGCGCTGATCGAGAATCTTCTTGGTGGCGGAATTGCGGGCCATGATGTCGTAGATGTCCGGCTCGGTCAGGTTGTCCTTGGTGATGGTGCGGGCCGGCGTTTCGAAGAATTTCTTTTCCAGCGGCACCTTGTTGATCGCCTTGTCGATGGCGTAGACGCCCTGGTAGCCCTGCATGAAGGGGTCCTGGACGATGAGGGCGTCGAGGAAGCCGTCCATGAACAGTTGGAATTCGTCCGGCGACGCGTCGAAGGCGACCAGCTTGATATTTTCCTTCACCCCGCGCTGCTTCAGCGCCTGCGCCGCGCCGGTGCCGCCGTTGTCCTGTGCGCAGAAAATGCCGACCACGCCCGGGTTGCCGGTCAGGAGATCGGAGGTGATGTTCATGGCGCGGTTGACGTCGCCGAGGGAGTGCTGGATGGGGAGGATGTTGACGTCCGGGTACTTCTTGGTCATGGTGTCGCGGAAGCCGTTTTCGCGCTGGCGGCCGGTCTCCGAGGCGGCGTCGATGCCGATGTCGATGATGGTGCCCTTGCCGCCGAT
>JAVBRW010000009.1:0-3703 GCA_031547475.1 Planctomycetota bacterium | reverse complement strand
ACAGTGGGCCGCCCGCATTTCATCCGCGAACCGGTTGCGGAACAAGGCGTTCGTTTGCGAAACGCGGGCGGCCACAAGGGCCGCCCCTACCGGCGATCGACGCGCTTGCCGCGGACAAGAAACCGAACATCGAAGTTGCGTCGGCATAAACCCCTTCCACAATGCGAAAAAGAAAGCCGCCCCGACCGGAGCGGCTTTCTTTGTTGTTTCTTGGACAAATCCCTAGAACTCGAAGCCGAGGAGCGCGTAGAGCGAATCGCCCTTGCCCTTGACGATGGTCGAACCGTTCTGCTTGTACCAGATCTTTTCGTGCTTCCAGCCGAGTTCGAGCGAGACGCCGTAGTCGAAGCTGTACTGGAGACCGGTGTAGAAGGACCACGCTTTGCCGACTTGGTTGTTGACGCCGGCGAAATCGCCCCCCTTGTAATCGTAGCTGGTGCGGAGGTAATCGCCCTGGGCGAAGAAGGTCATCCGCTCGGTCAAATCATACGCGAAACCGAAGTTGACCACGTCCGACTTCATGCCCCGGTAGAAATAAACGTTGTTGCCATGGATGTACTGAGCCCAGACAAAGAGCTTGTCGAAGCAGGCCGGACGGTAGCTTGCCGCGAGGCCAAACACCGAATTGTTCTTGCTCATATAATTGTCGAGTTCGTATCCTGTCAGGCTGCCAGCGCCATCGGGACCACTACTGCCATTGCTCCGATAGTTGGCAACGCTGGCGGTGAATTTCAGATTCTCGATCGGCTCGTAGGTGGCGCGGAACGATGCGGTGCCGAACCCGTAATTACGGCTACGGACTTTCGACATATCGTTGCTGTTGCGGACATAATAAGCGCCGCTCTCGGTCCAGTTGGCGTAGGGTGTGTCTTCATAAATATTCTGCATGAGCGACAATTCCAACTTCAGTTTGCCGTCCAGGCCTTCCCAATAAGGGGTGATCTGGGTGACGCCGCTGACATCCCACCCGTTATGCAAGGGAATCAGCGAACCATTGGCGGCAAGCGCATTGGTGAAGTTCCCGTCATCATCGAATGCAGGCGCATAAAAACCGGAATGCCGCTGGAACTCACTAGGCGTCTCGCTCAACCCATCGCCGCCGCTGGCCGCATAGGAAGCGAGATAGCCGAAACCTTCGTCGCCGAACACCAGCGCGTCACGGCCGACCTTGAGGCCGAAACCGGTGTCGCAGATATTCTTCCACCGGACATAATACTGCTTGGCCATATAGTAATCGCTTGCGTTGTTCTGCAAATCGATGTTGATGAACGCGTCAAAATGATCGTTCACATCGACCTGAAGGTGCACTTCGGCGTCGGTGATAGCCAAATCGCTGCCGCGCACTTCGGCGCGTTTCCCCATGGGAAGCGTATTTTGACCGGCATCGTCGTAAACGCTGTCGATCTTCCCGCCCGTATACTGAAACTTGGTGGTCATCAGTCCGCCGACAGTGACTTTGGCGTTTTTCCGAAGGCTCAAAACATTATCGGCAGTGTTGCCCTCCTCGCTCGCGCGGCCGAGACCCATGCCGCTGGCGACTTTCGCCTGCAAATCGTTCATGCGCGCGTCCTGCTCCGCCATCCTGGCTTCCTGCGCGGCAAGCCGGTCCTGCATTTGGCGAATATCGTAGTCCCCTTCTCCCGCCCACGCGCCGCCGGCGACGGCAAGGGCAATCGCAAACACCAGGTAAAAACGCTTCATCCTCTTCCCCTTCTCCAAAAAAAGTGGCGAAAAACTTCACCTTGCATGCACGCGAAAACGCAAATACTCTTTCATCCGGATATCTATGGAATTCTTACAAGAATAATCGATTTTCCATTAAATCAAGAAAAAACAAATCAATGCGATTCGGAAACACGGCTGCGGTTGCCATATCCCCTTCTCCCACAACCACAACCGAAAAGGAAAAAATGGGGCCATAATGCAAACATTGTTTTAGAATCAAAACATTACTTGTTTTTATTTTCAACACAAGCACTTTTTTCCGTTTTTTGAAAATTGTTTGAAAGACCGATAAGAAATAAGGTTAATTATAGGACATAAATTGAGACACATTGGAAGAGCGGGAACTTTTTACGAGGAGAAAAAGGATGGGTGCATTGTGGAAATGCGTTCTGGCGGCGGCGTTGGCTTTGACATTGAGCTGCCGGATGGCGCCGGCGTGCGAAGAGGACGGGGAAGAAGCGGCCGGAGAGGAAAGCGCGGCCGAAGCGGAAAAGGGCGGGCAGTCAACCGGCGGCACATACCGCTGGAGCCTGGAAGTGAAATATCCGAGAATCGGGGCGGAAGCGGTGGACAAGGATATTCGCGGCTGGTTCCGCTCCGTCATCCCGTCGGCCGGCGAAGACGCCGCCGAATTCGCCGAGTTCGACTTGGACGCGGTCGGCCTGGAAGAGGGCGGCTGGGAAATGATCATCGATCACGAAATCACCCGCCCCTCGCCCCGCGCGGTCAGCATCCGCTTCGACATCCACACTTTCCCTTTCGGGGCCGCCCATCCGTCCGGACAGGTCGAAGTGCTCAACTACGATCTCGAAACCGGCAGGCGCCTGACCATCTACGATCTGTTCCGCAACGCCGACAAGGCGCTGGAAATCATGGCCGCCAACGCGCCGGCGCTGGTCGCCGAGGATTTCAAGGGCGAATTCGCCGAAACCATCGAGGACGACGACTGGTTCAAGGACGGCTTCACCCCCACCCCGGACAACTATTCCGCCCTCGTCCTCGAGCCGGAGGGCGTCCGCGTCGTGTTCCAGCAATACCAGATCCTGCCCTACGTTTTCGGCATGCGGACCGCTTTGTTCCCGCTGTCGCTCCTGGAACCGGCCATGCCGAACAAGGATATTTGGGCGGTGGAGAAAAAGGACGCAGCGAAAGAATAGATGCCAATCGCATCTTGACAATGCACTAAAATTTGGTACACTAACATATATTGGAGAAATCGTAAACAAGGGCGTCGCATGTCCAAACAAATCTGGCAAGTGGCAATTTCGCGGCGAACCGAAAAAAGTTTGGATAACTTGCCGCGCCCCGTTCGCTCCGCCCTTGCTTTACTTATGGCGGATATTGAAGAAGGCGGACCCGTGCGCGGCGATTGGCCAAATTACGGCAAGTTGGGCACTAAACGACACCATTGTCACTTGAAAAAAGGAAAGCCGACCTATGTCGCGGTATGGGAAGAATGCGACGGCGGCGTACGGGTTGTGGAGATTACCTATGCGGGAACCCACGGCAAAGCACCCTACTGACGTTGCGGTCCTGACCTTTGTCGGGCCTGACGCGAGAGTCGGCCAAGCGCGCAAGGCAATGCGCGTGCTCGGGTTCAAGGAAGCGGAAAAGCGCCAGGCCGACGGTACAGCCATTCCGTGGCGAGAATCCCGGCATTTCAAGCCGGCGGAACAATTGCCGGCCATGCTGCTCGTCGGCGCGCGATACAGGGAAGGCCTTACCCAAACCGACCTTGCCGAACAAACCGGCATTCATCGCCGCCACATTTCGGAAATGGAAAACGGCAAGCGCCCCATTGGCAAAACCAATGCGCGCAAGCTCGCCGAAGCACTCAATATCGATCCCCGCCGCTTGCTAACCATATGACGAATCCTGTGACAACGGAAAAACGGCGTCGCCCTAGGGGCGACGCCGTTTTTCCGTTGTCCCAGGAGTCGTGACCGCCGCATTCATCGTCGAACGGAAGAACGTTGTC
>JAVBRW010000238.1:0-5152 GCA_031547475.1 Planctomycetota bacterium | reverse complement strand
AGCCAGCCGAGAATGGCCAGCGAGGCGGTTTCGATCGCCAGCGAATCGCCGCCGGACCGGGTGATCGAGGTTTCGGCTCCGGGAACGCCGCCGTCCTTATCCTGCGCCGCCTGGACTTTCGTCGCGGCCTGGCGGGCGGCGGGGAGATCACCGGCGAGATAGAGGACGTTCGCCCCGAGCGCCAAAATGTAAGGGTCTTTGCTGTCGGCCACCAGCTTTTTCGCCGCCTCGATTTCGGCGGTCAGCGTATCCGGCTTTTCCCCCGATTCGAGAAGTGTCCACAGGATATAGATGTTGGTCAGCGGCACCGGCGCGGCGCCGAAGGAGTCGAGCGCCTTGTCGTTCCGCTTGAATCCGCCCTGTCCGTCGCGGCGGGCGAGGAGCCACTGCCGGGTGCGGTCGATCATGGCTGCGTCGACCGGCATGATTTTCTTCATTTCGATGAACTGCATCAGGCCGTAGGCGGTGAGCGCTTCGTGGCCGGGATCGCCGCCGAACCATTCGTAGCCCTTTTCCGGACATTCGAAACCGATCAGCTTTTTGTAGCCTTCGTCGAGCAGCGCTTCGGCTTGTTTGATTTTGTCCGGAGACACGCCGACATGGCTGGTGAAGTACTGCTGCGCCATGACCAGCGGATAGTTGGTCGAACTGGTCTGCTCGAAACAGCCGTGGGGCTGGCGGAGCAGGGCGTTCAACGCCTCTTCGAGGTTGGCGAGGGGGGTGGGGTAGATTTTCGCTGCCGTCCGCATGCTGCCCGGCGCGACATCGGCGGCGATGGCGAAGGTTTTGTCGAACCGTTTCTCCGGCCCCACCATCCCGGACGCCGCCTGCTGCACCGGGAAGCCGCGCGGCAGAACGGTGATGGCGCGCGTCACCGCGTCGGCGTAGCCGGCGGCGGCCGCGTTCAGGACGAGTTCGTATTCCCCCGCCTTGTCGGCGCCGACGGCAAGCAGGGTTCTGCCGCGTTCGCCCGCGCCCAGGCGTTCGGGCAGGCTCGGTACGCCGAGGGTCAGCCCTTCGGAGCGCGGCGCCAGAGACGGGCGATCGAGAGGCTGGGCGGTGGAGTTCACCATCGCCACCGGGACGACGAGCTTGTCGCCGGCGACGGCCAGCTTCGGCATTTTCGGTTCGATGTAGAAGGGTTCGAGGGACGACAATTCGGCCATCGCTTCGCCCAGCGCGCCGTTGTTGCCGAACGCGTCGGCGCGGATTTTGAAGGTGGTGACGCTGTCCGAAAGGCCGAAGGAGACGGTGGCGGTGCCGTCGCGGGGATTGGTGCGGACGCCGGCGTTCCAGTACAGCGTTTCGGCGAAATCCACCCTGTCGTTCGGACGGCGGTTGGCGCGGACCTGGTGGGCGTATTCGCGGATAACCACCATGGGCGCCGGTTTGGGCATCATTATGGGCGCCCGGACCTTCTGCCTTCTTTCCATGCGGACGTCGCCCATCGCCAGCGGCTCCTCCATGGCTTCGGCGTCCTTTTCCTTCGGTGCGACCATTATCCCTTGCGCCAGAGGTTCGGCTTCCGGCGGCATGTCTGGCATCATGGGCGGGATGAAGGCCATGTCCAGGATCACGTCCTCGTCCGCTTCCCATTCCTCGACCATGTCGTCGCGCATTTCTTCCACTCTTGGCGCGAACGCCGCCTGCGGCGGCATGGCAAAAGCGACAATACCATCCGGACGCATATCGCCCCCCCTGTAGGCGACTGGTTTGGGACGCGTTACTATCGCCAGCGCCCGGCGCACCGCGTCGGGATGTTCCTTCAGCGCTTCGTCCAGGCGCGTGAGCACGAAGCGCCGCCAGCCCTGGGTCCCGAGGAGCAAATCGGTGTCGCGGGCCGCGTCGGGGCGGGCCGGATCGAAATAGACGTGGGCGTCGGCGAGATCCTTGACCTCGTTCTCGAGATAGACCATGACCGGCAGGCCGGGCGCCTGATCGCGCTTTTCCACCATTTCCAAAAGCGCGTCGTCGGTGACGGACAAACCCACCACCGCTTCCACCGGCTTGCCGTTTTCGTCGGTGGCGATCAGCTTCACCCTCACCTTGCCGCCCGGAATGGGCGAGCCGGCGGCCGGCTCCGTTTCCACCGTCATGCCGATGCGCACCGAGAATTTCGGCTGGCGGAAAACCAGGCGCTCGGCCAGCGGCTTTCCCGCCTTGTCCCATATCGTCGCCATGAGGACGCCCTCGGTGTCGCCCGCGTCGAGGCTGATCGTGTTTTCGCCGGGCGTGAGCGGGGCCTGGGCAACCATTTTTTCCCGGTGGAAAAGAGTGATGCGGTCCGCGCCGCTGTCGGGAGAGGCGTGGACGGCGAAGGACACCGGTTCGCCGAAGGGATAGGTTGCTTTTTCGGCGCGGAGGGTGGCGCCGGAGGTGCGGAGCGGGGGCAGGGGAAACAGCCGCGTAATGCCGGACGGCTGGTTCAGGCGGAGCGCGTAGCGTTCGCCCTTTTGCGGAACGAAGGCGGCCGCGCCGCGCCCTTCGTGCGCCGTTTTCAACGTTGCGGCCGGGCCGCCGTCCAGCGCTTTGCCGTTCGCGTCGACGCGGATGATGTCGCCGGCGAGGTCGGCCGGCTTGCCGTCCGGCCTTCGGGCTTGTATGTAGAGCCTTCCGGGCAGATCGGCCACCAGATCGCCGCCTTCCGGATAGAAAGCGATATCGAGGGTTTGCAGCAGGATGGGAATGGTTTTGCTGGCCGTCTCGACCACCCCGCCGTCCTCGATAAGGAAGGCCAGCGTGCCTTCGCCCCGATCCATAACGCCGGGAAGCGCGAAAGCGGCGCGGCAGTTGCCGTCCGAATCAACGGTGAGACTTTCGACGCGGGCGATTTCGGCGCCGTCCACCCGCGCAATCGCCGTCACTTTGGCGCCGACCGGCGCGCCGCCCTCGGCGCGCGTCACCCTGGCAACCGCCGTGACTTCGTCGCCCGGGCCGTAGCCTTCGGGGAGGAACTCGATCTGCGATTTCAGGCGCGGCGGCGCGTAGACGCGGATTTCGAACTGCCTGACCGCCGGCGCCGAACCGTCGACAGTGACGGTGGCGCTATAGCGGCCGCCCGGCGTTCCCGGAGGAATGACCCAGGAAAAACCGGCCGTGCTGTCGACGGTCGCCGCCGAGATTTTGGCGACCGAATCCTTTTTCGGGCCGGTGACGACGAGTTCGGCAAGGCGCCCGTGATCCTTGGCCGGAAAATAGGTGTCGGCCTGGAGCAAGACGGCGCGGGCATAGACCGTCTCGCCCGGCTTGTAGATCGGCTTGTCGGTGGAGAGGAAGGCCAGGATGCGGTTTTCCCCGCCCAGCCGATCCGGAGTGGGACCCGGAGGCGGCGCGTTATCTCCGCCGAAGACCGGTGTTGCCAGCATGAACAAGATTGCTCCTCCCATGGTCATCAGCATTTTGTTGAACATTTTCGCCGCCGTTTGCTCCCGCGTCATGCGCATTGTTTTCTCCTGTGACATTACAGTTCAGGCGATTCGGTCGATAGGATGCGTATCCAACCATTATAGACGTATCGAATCATAAAAGGGGTCAAACGTTTCGGCTTTTTCGTTTTTAAATCGGCAAAGACGACCTGTACTACAGGTGCTTTGTGTTTTACTGTAATTTGCGATGAATTTTGAAGGGAATCAGCTCTTTTCATCGATTTATAATTTGACTTGTACAACAGGCTGCGGTAGGGTACAAGCATGCGTTGCGCAGGCAGCGCATATTTTCCGCAGGTTTACGCTTGTCCACAAGGGGAGCTTCGCGATGAATTCCAGAGAAAAACTGCAGGCCGCCGTCCATCACCAACCGGGCAAGATCGCATTCGATCTCGGCTCCAACAAGGCCACCGGCATCAACGCCTCGCTTCTCTACCGTCTGCGCAAATCGCACGGTCGGGACGAACCGGTGAAGGTCTACGATACCTACCAGATGCTCGGCCTGATCGACGAGACGGACGCCAAAATGTTCGGCCTGGACGTCATCGGCATCTGGAACCGGACCACCTGTTTCGGCTACCACAACACCGACTGGAAAAAGTGGACCCTTCCGGACGGCACGCCCGGCCTGGTCGGGAGCGACTGCGAGATGAGCGTCGACGCGGAGGGAACCACCTATATCTATCCGCAAGGCAACCGTTCGGTGCCGCCGAGCGGAAGGCAACCGGCCAACGGGCATTATTTCGATCAGATCGCTCGCCAGCGGGAATTCGACGAAGACGCGCTGGACGCTCTCGCCGACTACGACGAACAGTTCGCCCTCTACGACGACGAAACGCTGGACGATTACCGCCGCCAGGCCGAGCACTATTCGAGAAACACCGATCTCGGCATCGTGCTCAACGCCGAATGCGCCGCCTTCGGCGCGGCGACGCAGATTCTCGGCCCCATGCTTCTGCACCCCACCGGAGTGCGGGACATCGGCGAATTCCTCATGGCGCATCACCTGTACCCCGAGTACGTCAAGGCAATATTCGCCCTGCAGGCGGAGCGCGCCATCGGGAACCTGACGTTGTTGTGGCAAGCGGTCGGAAGCCTGGCGCAGGTCGTGTTCATCAGCAGCACCGATTTCGGCACCCAGCGCGGCCTCACCCTGTCCCGCGACATGTTCCGCGAATTCTATTTCCCCTATTACAAACAGGTGAACGATTGGATTCACGCCAACACGGCATGGAAGATTCTCTATCATTCGTGCGGCGCCATCGGCGAGATAATCGGCGATTTCTGCGACGCCGGCGTCGACGCGCTCAATCCCATTCAGTGCGAAGCGTGCGGGATGGATCCGAAAAAACTCAAGGCCGACTACGGTTCCCGCCTCACCTTCTGGGGCGCGGGGGTGGACAGCCAGTCCACCATGGCGGAGGGAACGGCGGACGATGTGGAGCGGCAGATGCGCGAGCGCATCGAGATATGCTCGCCCGGCGGCGGGTTCGTTTTTTCCATAGTCCACAACGTCCAGGCGAACATTAGCATCGACAAGCTGGATCGCGTGTTCGACGTGCTCAGGGAATACCGCTGAAGCGGTTTAGGAAAGTGGGTGATTTCTCATGTTATTTGGATTCCTTGCCGTCCAGGCCAATCCCGGTTTATCCCGGCACAACTTCCCGCTCGGGGTGCGGCGATTGTTTATCCCGCCGGGATGACGTTTTGGGTGTGCGCGGCGCATT
>JAVBRW010000355.1:0-8215 GCA_031547475.1 Planctomycetota bacterium | reverse complement strand
GTTACGTGTCCCCATAATCCGGGGCAGCGTAGGAATTCAGGCTGAATTCGCAAAGCTTGCCCGGAATTCGGGGACACGTAACGCAATTAAACCGCCAATTGCGCAACATGTCCCCGAATTCCTACTCGCGCTTCGCCGCCGCCGCCACCCGGCGGCTCAATTCCACATAGACGTGGCTGGCGATTTTGTCCAGGTGTTCGGCGCGGGCGCGATCGGCGCGGGCGAGTTCGGGCTTGATCAACCGCTCGCGGGAGGTGGGGAAGCTGGCTTTCTTGCCGGGATGGCGCGCTTCCCAATCCTTGGCGTTCTGTATCACCGGATCGAGCCGGGCGAGCGCGTCCGGATTGCCCCGGCTGGCCGCGTCCATGAAATAGACAAGCGCCTTTTTCGAATCCTTCGGAACGCCCTGGACACCGTCGACGTAGATGATCCCGAGCGCAAGCATGGCCTTGACCGAGCCGCCGACGGCGGCCTTGCGGTAGTATTCGAGCGCCATGTCCATGTCGCGGGCGATGCGGCCGCTCCGGCTTTCGGCGCCGGCGGCGTGGATGTCGCCGAGGGCGCAATCGGCTTCGGCGGATTCGAGTTCGGACGCGAGGAAATAGAACGACGACGCCTTGACCGGATCCGCCTCGCCGATAAGCCCGAGGCCGTGGATGGCGCCGAGCGCCAGCGCCGTGTCGGCGCGATCCCGCGGATCGTCCGCCTCGCGAAGCAACTGCCGGCTCTGCTCCTCGACCGCCGCGTCCATTTCGGCTCGCAGGCGGGCGATCTGCGCGGGATCGCCGGGCGATCCGGCCGGCGTTCCGGCGCGGACGGCCGGCGCCGCCAGCAGGACAAGCGCCAGCGCGAATGGAAGAAGGACCGCTTTGGGCATGTCTATCCCTCCGGAGATTGTTTGGCCTTTCGGTTCAAATACAACTGCAAAATCACGCCGACCGCCACCATCGCCACCGCCAGCCACTGTCCGAGGCGGAGGCCGGGGAAGGCGCCGAACCCGTAGCGGAGCGGCGTGTCGTCGCGCCAGAATTCGATGACGAAGCGCCCGACGCCGTAGGCGAACATGAACCAGGCGATGACCTGCCCGGGCTGGCGGTTGGTCCAGCGCCGTTCGGCCCAGATCAAGCCGGCGGCGATGAGGAACAGGCCGATGGCGGAGATGATCTGCGTCGCGTAGATCGGAATGGGCGGCAGGGCGGCGGCGGGATAGCCGAGGCGTTCCAGAAGCTGCGCCCACTGGTCCGGATGCTCGTTGTACAGCCAGAACTGCTGCTGCATCGGCTCGCTGTCGTCGGGAAACACCATGGCGAGGCGCGACCCGAAAGCGGCCGGCCTGCCCCAGCAGCAGCCGTTCAACAGACAGCCGATGCGGCCGAAACCGACCCCGAGCGCCAGGGTCGGGGCGTAGATGTCGAACATGACGCCGGGCGAAATTTTCTTCCACCGGAGGTACATCCAGTCGGCCGCGAGCGCGAGGAACAAACCGCCCTGGAAGGTCAGCCCGCCCTGCCAGACGGCGAACCACTCCGCCGGGCTGCCGATGCCGCCGTCGTGCGGCTGGTAGTCGATGAGGAGAAAGGCGAGCCGGGCGCCGAGCACGCCGGCGATGATGGAGATGAGGCCGATGTCGATGGCCGCGTTGGTGGAGACGCCGCGCTTTTTCGCCCTGTACCAGGCGACCAGAATGCCGACGATGAAGCCGAGCATGAGAAACAGCCCGTAACCGAAGACGGGAAGGCCGTCGCCGATGGGAATGACATAGAGGATGCGCTTCATGAAACCCCTTTCGTTTATTTAAGATTGCAGATTGCAGATTTAAGATTTATACCGATTGGGATGCTTACGGTGAAAAGGCTGTCCGTGTCCGGGATTCCGCTTCAAACTCGGACAAAACATCGCAACCGGAATAAATCTTAAATCTACAATCATAAATCTTAAATTATTTCGGTTTGTTCTCGCCGTCGACCAGCACCACGGTCGGCTTGAAGCCTGCGGCCTCGTTCCGCTCGATCGACGCCCAGGCCATGACGATGATTTTGTCGCCCGGTTTCCCCAGGTGGGCGGCGGCGCCGTTCAGGCAGATTTGGCCGTCCTTGCCGTAGATGACATACGTTTCGAAGCGGTTGCCGTTGGCGACGTTCGCAACCAGGACTTTTTCGTACTCGAACATGCCGGCCATGTTCGCCAGCTTGACCGGCAGGGTGATGCTGCCTTCGTAGTCGAGGCTGCATTCGGTGATGGTGGCCCGGTGAATCTTGCTTTTGAGCAGAGTGACGCGCATAGTGTTCTTCCCGCGACAATATTGATTGCCGGACTCAACAAATAAAACTGGCGATCCACCAGGATCGCCATTGTTACGCATATACTCCACTATACTGTTCGACCCGGGCATTTCAACCACTTTCGCCGGACGGTTCCCTTAATTCAGCTTCGGCGGCAGTTGCACTTCGGGAAGGGACGAAGGGGCGCCGGCCGGATTGGAGCGCAGTTCGTCGGCCAGGCCGTTGAGATCCTTCACCTGCGGAACCGGCGGGAGCGGCTCAGACTTGCTCTTGGCCAGTTCGGCCGGGGGCGCCAGCGGCGCGATGCCGGCGGACGCGTCGGGGACGGCCAGGGCCAGGGGCGCCTGGAGCGTTTCGCCCGCTTCCGGCTGCTTCACCTCGGCCGGCGCCGTGATGGCGGGCGCGGACGGGGCGGTCGGGATGGTCGGCGTGTCGGCCGGACCGGCGGGAGCGGGAAGCGAGGCGGGCGTCGAGGCGGCGGCCGAGGCGCCGCCGTTGGTGGCGGTCGGACGGGTCAGATCGACCGGCGGATCGAGCGGGCTGGCCGAGGGCGAGGCGACCCAGGAAGCCGCCTTCGGGGCGGGTTCGCCGGTCGCGCCGCTCCGGATGACGGTCGCGTCGTACTTGGTGGTGCGGCCGGGCGTGTAGACGGGCGGACCCTTCAGCGCCTCTTCGGGGGACAAGGTAAAGCATTCGCTCATGAATTCGCTCTTCTGGCACAGGGCGGGATCGGTAACCGGGGCCGGGCAGGCATTGAACAGCGGCGCCGCCGGAGGCGTCATGACCATCTGCAATTCCCTGCCGTCGGTGCCGACGACTTCGCCGGGCGCGGCGGCCAGCGGCTCGGCCTTGGCGACCGGTTCGGCCGGGGCCGCCGGCGCGGAGGCCGCGGGCTTTTCGGCCGGCTTGGCCGCTTTGGTGGGCTGGACCGGTTTCACCGCTCCCTTGCGCTCGCTTTCACTGGCGGGCGGGCAGCCGGCGAGGGCGCCGCCGGGACGGCACTTCGCCACCGGCTGGGCGAAACCGCCGGGTATGCTCACCGCGCTCGAATTGGCGATGGTGGTGCAATCCAGCTCATACACCGTGTCCTGCGGCGTGCAAGCGGGCGCGCAGGCGGGGGGCGGCGGGCAGCCGGCGGCCCTGCCGCGCGGCTTGGCCGGTTGGGCCGGAGGCAGAACCGCTTCGCAAAGCAGCGACGGTCCGAATGTCTGCTGTTCCTGGCGGACCGGGGCGCAGGTGTTGGTTTCGCAACAGCCCGACATCAGCATCAAGGCGGCGGCGGCTCCCAAAGCCGATAACATTTTCATACGCATGTGCATCTCCTCCCTTCGATTCCGATAACATGTTCCGATATTAGTTGATCGACCGATTTTGCCTCCGGCTTCACAAAAAATGGGGGAGCGGGCATTTTTTTTCGCCGTAAAGTCGTATGCGCCGGCCGCGCAAGGGTTTGATTTCCCGGTTGCATTTTTGGGATCATGTGTTACATTCCAGGATCGGGCAGGGTTGCCTCATTTTTCCCGACGGAATGGAGAAGGGTACGCGTATGAAAAGATACTGGGCATTGCTCGCTTCGTTGTGGCTGTGCGGAATGCTTCTCTGGTCGCCGGCCGCGCCCGCCGGGGAAGGCCGGCCCACGCTTCACCTGTACACCTGGTCGGATTATTTCGATCCGGACGTGATATATGAATTCGAAAACCAGTTCAACTGCCGGGTCCAGGTCGATTACTACGATTCGAACGAAGCCATGTACGCCAAATTGAAGGCGGGCGGCGGCGGCTACGATCTCATCACGCCCTCGTCCTACATGTCGGCGGTCATGCGCAAGCAGAACATGGTGCAGAACCTCGACCACGCCCTCATACCCAACCTGAAGCACATGGACGGGAAATTCCTCGAATTCACCGAGGACAAGGCCATGGCCTACAGCGTCCCCTACACCCGCACCGTCACCGGCATCGGCTACGACACGAAGCGGGTCAAGGAGGCGGATCTGGGGAGCTGGAACATTTTCGGCAACTCCGCCTACGCCAAGCGCATGACCATGCTGAACGATATGCGCGAAGCCCTCGGCGCCGCCCTCAAGCATCTCGGCCACAGCCTGAACACCGTCAACCAGGGGGAAATCGAGGCGGCGGGCGACCTGCTGGCGAAATGGAAGAAAAATTTGGCCAAGTTCGACGTCGACGAGGCCAAAATCGGCCTGGGGGCGGGCGAATTCCTGGCCGTGCAGGCCTACAACGGCGACGTGGCGCTCATCATGGAGGAGAACGCCGACATCGGCTTCTACATTCCGAAGGAAGGCTCGTCCCTCGCCTCGGACGATTTCGTCATCCCCGCCGAAGCGGGCAATCCCCGGCTGGCCCATCAATTCATCAACTACATGCTCCATCCCGAAACCGCGCACCTCAACATGCTCGGCATCCGCTATTACATGCCCAACCCCGAGGCGGTGGACATGCTGCCGCTGGAAATGAAGGCGAACCCCGCCTTCAACGTGCCGGAGGACATCATGGCGAAATGCGAGGTCGTCCGCGATTTGGGCGAAAAGAACGCGCTGTACGCCAGGGTGTGGGACAAGGTCAAGGCAAGCGAATAACACGCCGGTCCGTTCCGGAGATTTCCGTGCGCGCGCATTGCCGTCCGGCGGCGCCGCTTCCGGCAAGGCGCTCGAATTTCCGGACGACGGCATCCGCCACCGCCGCGCTTTCGCCATCCCGGCCGAAACACCGGCCAAGCGCGAGGCTGTCCGGGACGCGGGGGAAAGCGCCAAACTGTACGAGGCGGTGCGGGCGGAGGCGAAAAAGGCGCGGAACGGGAAATAATCGCTTGACAAAAAGCGTGAAATGAATAGCATCTTTCCTCTCTGGCCGCACAGCGGAGCAGTCCTCTGTGCAGCCGTTGTTTTTAAGCACTGTCGGGGAGTGGCGCAGCTTGGTAGCGCGCTTCGTTCGGGACGAAGAGGCCGGAGGTTCAAATCCTCTCTCCCCGACCAATATATTCACCGCAATCCATATGGGTTGCGGTTTTTTATTTGGCACTTCTCCTCTTCTTTTGCTACCCTGGGGACGGTTGCAAGGAATCGGCTTCCGCCGTGCGCCGCCGTTCACCCTTCTGCATGGCAGATTCCTAGACGCTCAATCATGGGTCGGCTGTTTTCCTTGACGGGCGGTCCTGAAAACGGGGGGCATTGCACTCCTCGGTGAAAGGGCCCGAATCTTGAAAAAGGAACGACGATGTGGATTGAAATGTCATACCCGTTGGACGCCTCGTCGCCGGTGTTTCCCGGCAATCCCCGCGAGGAACTCTATCCGGAATGCCGCCTCGAAACCGGCGGCGCCTGCAACGCCGGCAACTGGCGGCACCATTTGCACAACGGCACCCATGTCGACGCGCCCTGGCATTTTTACGATGGCGGACTGACCGTCGACAAAATGCCGCTGGACAATTTCGCGTTCAGCAAACCGGTTGTCGTCGAAGTGCCCCGCAAACCCGGCGAAACGGTCGGGCGCGACATGATAGAGAAACACCTGCCCGCCATCAAGGACGCGGACATTATTCTCCTGCACACCGGCCACGGGCGCTTCCGCCGCGACGCTGCCGTGTACGCGGGGCGCGATTTCCCCTGCCTGTCGCCGGACGCGGCCCTGTTCCTCCGCAAGGAACTGCCGCGCCTGCGGGCCGTCGCCATCGACACCCTGAGCGTGGAAAACCCGGTGGTCGGCGCGGCCGGCGGCAACGCGGTGCATCACGCGCTCCTCGACGGCGCCCTGCATCCGGAGCGGCCGGTCATCCCCTTCGAGGACGTGAACATCGCCGCCGTCGCCGGCCGCGCCTGCCGGGAAATCGTCGCCTTCCCCATCCGCCTGATCGGCATGGACGCCTCGCCCGTCGCCATGGCCGCCCGGGTGGAGGGCTGACAATAAATGCTTGCGGATTTGGCCCTGTGTTTCCTCATTTTCACCGCCAACCTGGTGCAGACCATAACCGGTTTCGCCGGCACCATCCTGGTCATGCCGTTCGCCATCATGCTGAAGGGCGCGGATTTTTCCCGATCGCTCTTCAACCTGGTCGGCCTCCTTATCTGCATCTACATCGTCGTCCGCGAAAGGCGATCGGTGGAATGGCGGCAGCTCCTGTTCGTCGTGCCGGTGATGGTCGCCGGGATTGCGGCGGGCATGCTGTTGTATGCGCGCATCCATCCCCGTTGGCTTCTCAACCTGTACGGCGCGTTCATCCTGGCGGTGGCGCTGTTCAATTTGTATTCGAAGCGGCGGATTGAATTGTCCCGGACCGGCGGCGCCGTCGCCCTTTTCGCGGCCGGCATCGTGCACGCCATGTTCGTGTCGGGCGGCCCGCTCCTCGCGTTGTACGTGCTGGTCGCGGTGAAGGGCGGCGCCGGCATCCGCGCCACCCTGTGCGCCATCTTCACCGTCACCAACTTCGGCATGGCGTGCCAGCACTGGGCGGCCGGCTATTTGACTCCGGAGCTGTGGAGAATGCTCGCCTATTCGATTCCCGCCATGTGTCTTGGCGGCTGGGCGGGCGGAATGATATTCAAGCGGGTGGATCAGAAAACCTTCCTGCGCCTGTCCTACATGCTCCTCATCGTCACCTCGCTCTACATATTCGCTTCGAACCTGATGTAAAGGGGCCTGGCCGATTTCACCGCTCCGTCCATTTCACCAGGCAATAGCCGATCAGGAACAGGACGAGCATGGGAATGGCGAGGAGCGATTGGGTGAAGGGATCGGGCGGGGTCATGATGGCGGCGAGAACGAACACGCACAGCACCACCGGCCGCCACCATTGCCGGAGGCCCGCGGACGTCAGTATTCCCGCCCAGCCGAGGACGAGCATGGCGAGGGGCAGTTCGAAGGCGAAGCCGAAGCCGGCGCAGCAGGTGATGACGAAATCGACGTAGCCTTCGCCGGTGAAGGCGTTCTCCCAGCCGGACAGCGATTGGTTGAAGGGGAGCAGGTACTCCAAGGCGTAGGGGATGGCGAGGAAATAGGCGAGCGCGGCGCCGACGGCGAACAGCACGCCGCCGCTGCCGAACGCGAGATGGAGCCAGCGCCGCTCCCGCGCGGTCAGGCCGGGCGCGACAAAATGCCACGCCTGCGCCAGCCACACCGGCATGGAAAGGAAGAGGGCGAAGGCGAAGGCGCTGCGCATCGCCATGACCAGGCCGTCGGACGGGTTCAGCGCCTGGAAACGGAGAAGGTGCGGCGCGGCGCGTTCGAGCGGAAGGATGACGACCTGCCACAGCGAGCGGTACAGCCACACCCCGATTCCGAAAAGCGGCGCGAACACGCAGAGCGAAATGACAAGGCGTTTCCGCAATTCCTCGAGATGGCTGCCGAAATGCGCCCACGACGGCATTTTCGCGGCAACTTCGCCTTCGCCGCGCTTGCCGGATTGGGCGGGCGGCTCCGGCTCGTCCTCGGCCATGCCGTCGTGCTCGGGCAGGCGGTCGGGATCGAGATCGGCGAGGCCGGCCTCGGGCGGGTAGCCGGCGCCGTCGTGGCTCCAGACCGCTCCCGGGCCCGGCTCGACGATGTCTATACCGTCCAGCGCCCCGGCCGGTTCGGGCCGGGGCGCTGGCTGCGGAGCGCTGGATGGGTGCTGGTCGCCGCGATCGTCCGCCATGGCCGCCGAGCCGTTCATTTCTTGAAGTTGACCAGCTTGGCGAAGGAGTCCGGCTTCAGGCTGGCGCCGCCGACCAGGGCGCCGTCGACGTCGGGCTGGGCCATGATTTCCTTGACGTTTTCCGGCTTGACCGAGCCGCCGTACTGGATGCGGATGGCGTCGGCGATTTGCTTGCCGAACAGATCGCCCAGCAGTTTCCGGATGACGGCGTGCACTTCCTGCGCCTGCGCCGGAGTGGCGGTCTTGCCGGTGCCGATGGCCCACACCGGTTCGTACGCGATGAC
>JAVBRW010000329.1:0-11017 GCA_031547475.1 Planctomycetota bacterium | reverse complement strand
CTCCGTACCGAGTGCGCCGCGCACACCTTAAACGTCATCCCGGCGGGATAAACAATTGCTGCACCCCGAGCGGGAAGTTGTGCCGGGATAACTCGGGATTGACCTGGACGGCAAGGAACCCAACATTAGAAATTGCGGAATCAATAAGAATGAATAATGGATGAGTTAATGATTTAATGAACAATGCTCCTGTGCAATTGCAGTCGCAGAAGCCAATTGTTCATTGATTCATTAACTCGTCCATTATTCATTCTTAATTCTTAATTCCTAATTCAACCGTCCCCATTCTAGCGCGGCACGTTGATCGTCATGAGGAACTCGGTGTTCGTCTTGTGCGACTTCATCTTGGTGTGAAGGAATTCCATGGCGTCCACCACGTTCATGTCGTTCAGGTATTTCCGGATCATCCAGATGCGGTTCAATTCGTCCGGGTGGACGATGCGCTCTTCCTTGCGGGTGCCGGACTGGTTGACGTCGATGGCCGGATAGAGGCGGCGGTTGACCAGGCGCCGGTCGAGGTGCAGTTCGGCGTTGCCGGTGCCTTTGAACTCTTCGAAAATGACCTCGTCCATGCGGCTGCCGGTGTCGATGAGGGCGGTGCCGATGATGGTCAGGCTGCCGCCGTCCTCGATGTTACGGGCCGCGCCGAAAAAGCGTTTCGGCTTCTGCAGCGCGTTCGCGTCCACGCCGCCGGACAGGATGCGGCCGGAATGCGGCGCTTCCGCGTTGTGGGCGCGGCCGAGGCGGGTGATGGAGTCGAGAAGAATAACCACGTCCTTGCCGTATTCGACCAGGCGCTTCGCCTTTTCGATAACCATGTTGGCGACCGCGATGTGCCGGGATGTCGGCTCGTCGAAGGTGGAGCTGACCACCTCGCCCTTGACCGAGCGCTCCATTTCCGTCACTTCCTCGGGGCGTTCGTCGATGAGGAGGACGATAAGCTCGACCTCGGGGTTGTTGTGGGTGACGGCGTTGGCGACGTGCTGCAGGAGTACCGTCTTGCCCGTGCGGGGCGGCGCCACGAACAAGGCGCGCTGGCCCTTGCCGATCGGCATGACCAGGTCGACGATGCGGGTGGACCATTCCGACGGATCGTGTTCCAGAACCAGGCGCTGGTTGGGGAACAGCGGCGTCAAATCCTCGAACAGCACCTTGTCCTTCAGCGCCTCCGGCTCTTCGTGGTTGATCGCTTCGACGCGGAGCAGGGCGAAATAGTTCTCGTTGTCCTTCGGCGGGCGGATCTGGCCGGAAATGGTCAGGCCGGTCCGCATGCCGAAGCGGCGGATCTGGCTGGGCGAAATGTAAATATCGTCCGGGCAGGGGAGATAGTTGAACTTGGGGCTCCGTAAAAAGCCGTAGCCGTCCGGCAGCACTTCGATGCAGCCTTCGCCGTAGAGGAGGCCGTTCTGGTTCACCCGGTTCTTGATGATGGCGAACACCAGCTCCTGTTTCGGCATGCCGGCGATGCCGTCGATTTTTTCCGAACGCGCGAGTTTCCGGAGTTCGGTGACGGTCATGTCCTTGAGGGCGGTGATGTGGAGTTCGCCCCGCTTGATCTGCTCGTAAATCTGCTCGCGCTTGGCGCCCCGCAGCTCGCGCTGATCCGGGGACAGGCCGGCGACGAATTCCTCGTGGGCGCGATCCGCCTCGCTATCGGTCATCGGGCCCTGGTCGTCGTTGTGCGGCGCCGGCACGAACGCCTCGTGCTGAGCCGCCGCTTCGACCGGGCGCGGCTCGGCGCTGGGCTCGGCCGGAGCGCGGAACGGTTCGGGCTGGTTCGAGAACGGCGGCTGTTCGCGCGGTTCCCTGGGCTCCCTGGGTTCGCGGAATTCGCGGGGTTCGCGCTGTTCATACTGTTGCGAACGGCCGCCGCCCTGGTAGCGCTGCTGCTCGCCGCCGAAACGGGGCTGCTGATCGCGCTGTTGATCACGCTGATCGTTCTGGATCCGGTTGGCGCCGGTGCCGTAGCGCGGCATGACCGTCCGCTTGGCCTGCGAGCGGAAAGGCGCGCGGTCGCCCTGCTGCTGTTGCGCATAGGGCCGTTCCTGACCCGGAGACGCATAGGGCCGTTCCTGCGCGGCCGGCGCGGCGGGGCGGGGCGGCTGGACCGGGGCCGGCCGGACGGGCGCCGGAGGCGGAGGCGGTTCTTCGGCTTCCGGTTCCGGCTGGGGCTGCGGTTCGGGCTCCGGCTGCGGTTCGGGTTGCGGGGCAGGTTCCTCTTTTTCCGCCTTGGCGACCCGCGTGCGCGTGCCTCTGGCCGGTTTCTCGAACAGGGACGGTTCGGCCGGTTCCTGGGCGGCGGGCGTTTCCGCCAGCTGTTCGGCCGGTTCCGGCAACGGATTCTTGCGCGGCCTGCCGGGCCGGCGTTTGGGTGCTGCGGGTGCGTCACTCATGTGCTATCCTTTCAGACGTCGTTTTTTTTATTGTACCGCTATTTTCCATAACGCCGCCTCGAGCCTTTTGTCCAGGCGGTTGTCGTCCGTGTCGTTACGGACGTGGATGATTTTCTTTTCTATGGGCGCCAGCGCTTTCGGCGTAAACAGCGGAAGCAGCCGCCGCTCGCGGCGGGCGAGTTCGTCCGGCGGCCAGCCGCGTCCGGCCGCCCGCACTATGCGGATGTCCAGCCGCGCCTCCACCAGGACCACCCAGTCGCACAGTTCGGCCAGCCCGCCGACGATGAGGAGCGCCGCCTCCACCACCACCGGCTGCCGACCGCCGATCCGCTGGACGATCTCCTTCGTTTCGCGGAGGATGGGCGGATGCGTCAGCGCTTCCAGCCAGGCCAGCTCTTCCGGATCGCGGAAGACGACCGAGGCGACGGCTTTCCGCATGGCCGCCGCGTCGTCCGCGCCCGCCACGGCGGAACCGAAACGCGCACGAATGGCTTCCACGATTTCCGGCTGCTCCAGCACGGCATGGCCGATATCGTCCGCCTTGAGCAGCACCCCTTTCACTCCGAATACCAGGCCGCCGGCAAGATGTTGGGCAGCGCGCGACTTGCCCGAGCAGGGCAGTCCGGTGACGCCAAGAACAGGGAAGGAGTTCACTTACTTTGTCTCCAGCCAGTTGTCCCCCACCCCGACATCGACTTTCAGCGGCACCGGCATGGGAATGGCATGTTCCATCGCCTGGCGCACGATCTTTTCCAGTTCCGGCATTTCGTCCGGCGGGCTTTCCAGCAGCAGTTCGTCGTGGATTTGCAGGAGAAGCCGGGCCGACAACCGGGACTTCGCCAGCGCGTCGGCCAGCTTGACCATGGCGGTCTTGATGAGATCCGCCGCGCTCCCCTGCATGACGGTGTTGACAGCCTCCCGTTCCGCCCGCATGCGTTTCATCTTGTTCGACGATTTGATGTCGGGAATTTCCCGACGGAATTTGAGGATTGTCTCGACATGGCCCAGCTTTTCCGCCGCCGCGATAGCTTCGCCAATCCATTCCTGGACCCGGGGGAAGCGGGCGAAATAATCGTCGATGAAGCGCTGCGCCTGCCCGCGCGTCATGCCGGTGGTCGCGGCCAGCCCGTGGGCGCTCTGGCCGTAGATGATGCCGAAATTGACCGCCTTGGCGGCGGATCGCTGCTCTTTCGTCACCTGGTCCGGATGGATGCCGTGGACCTCCGCCGCCACCACGCGGTGAATGTCCATGTCGTCGGCGAACGCCTTCCTGAGCGTCGGATCGCCCGAGAACGCGGCCAGCACCCGCAGTTCGATCTGCGAATAATCGGCCGCCAGCATTTTCCAACCTTCTTGCGGAATGAAGGCGGCGCGGACTGCCCGCCCGCGTTCGGTGCGGACCGGGATGTTCTGCAGATTCGGGTTCGACGACGCCAGGCGGCCGGTCGCCGTCCTGACCTGCGAAAAACTGGTGTGCAGGCGGCCGGTGTCCGGGTTGACCATTTTCGGCAATGCGTCCAGATAGGTGTTTTTCAGCTTGGCGTACATGCGGTATTCGAGAATGCGGCTGGCGATTTCCGAATCGTGGAGTTGCGCCAGCTCCTGCAGGACCGATTCGTCCGTGGAGACGCCGGTCTGGGTCTTACGGATGATCGGCAGGCCCATTTCCTCGAACAGCACGGTGGAAAGCTGTTTGGGGCTGGCGATGTTGAAGGCGTGGCCGGCCAGCTCGTGGATTTCCTTGGTCAGGCTTTGGAGCAGCTCCTCCGTCTCTTCGCTTTCCTCGGCCAGCAATTCGCAATCCAGGCGTATGCCGGTGGCCTGCATTTCGGTCAGCACGTCCGAAAGCGGCATTTCGACCTTTTCGAAGAGATCGCGGGCCCCCCGCTCGTCCAGCCGCTTGTCCAGCGCTTCGCGGAGGCGGAACGAGATGTCGGCGTCGGCCGAGGCGTAGGCGGCGACGTCGGACGTCGGGACCAAATCCATCGTCGTCTGGCTGCGGCCGCTGCCGATGAGATCCTCGATCGGCGTCATGGCGTTGTTGAAATAACGCCTGGACAGCGTTTTCAGGTTGTGTTCCTGCAGATGCCCGTCGACCAGGGAGGAGGCGATGAGCGAATCGAACGCCGCCCCGGCCAGCATTATGCCGGCGTGTCGGAGCACCAGCGCGTCGAAGCGGATGTTGTGGCCGGTCTTGGCGATGGCGCCGTCCTCGAAGATCGGTTTCAGTTTTTCCAGACAGGACATCGGCAAGGTTTTGCCGCCCACCGGGCCGCGGAACGGAAGATAGTAACCGGTTCTTTCCTTCCACGAAAAGCTCAGGCCCACCAGTTTGTCCCGCAGCGGATCGAGGCCGGTCGTCTCGGTGTCGAAGGCGAACAGGTTCTGCCCGCGCAGTTCGCCCAGAAACGCGTCGAACAAATCCGCGTCGTCGATCAGCCGGTAGTCGGTCTTGCCGGCTTCCGCCTTTGTCGCTGTTTCGCCTTCCGGATCCTCCAGCTTCGACAAAAGCGAATGGAAACCGAGGCGGGTGAAAATGTCCCGCAGCTTCACCACGTCGGGAGCGTGCGGTTTGGCCGCCTCCAGATCGAGCTTGACCGGAACGTGGCAGTCGATGGTCGCCAGCTCCTTGGACAAAATGGCCTGCTCCCGGTTGGCGCGGATGACATCGCCCCGCTTCCCCTTGATCTCGTCCGCGCGTTCCAGCAGGTTTTCGAGCGAACCATATTCGCTGATAAGCTGGACGCCGATTTTTTCGCCAATGCCCGGAACCCCCGGTATGTTGTCACTCGTATCGCCCCACAAGCCCATGACATCGGTGAGCTTTTCCGGCGTAATGCCTTTTTTCTCAATGAACGCGGCGCGATCGATAAAGATGTTTTTGCCTGGATCGTAGATCTTCACGCCATCGCCGATCAACTGGCCGCAATCCTTGTCGCCGGTCACCAGAACGACATTCCACCCCTTTTCCACCGCCTGGCGGGCCAGGGTGCCGATAATGTCGTCCGCCTCGAACCCTTCCAGCGCGCACGACGGCACCCGATAGGCGTCGACAATTTCCCGGATCAGCGGAATTTGTTCCGTCAACTCCGGCGGCTGCGGTTTGCGGGTCGCCTTGTATTCGGCATAGCGTTCATGACGGAAGGTTTTTCCCGGCGAATCGAAAACGGCAATCAACGCATCCGGGCGATGATTGCGGATAACGTCCGCCATCATGCGGGTGAAGCCGAACGCGGCGCCGGACGGCGTGCCGGTGGGCGAACGGAGATTTTCCATGGCGTAGTACGCCCGGTAAATCATTGCGTGACCGTCTATAAGGAAAAGTGTGGAGTCCATGGTCGGGAAGGATAGTCCAAAAAGGGAAAATTGCCTGACGGCAAAATGTATTGTCTCTGCGTTCTGTGTTTGTTTCTTTTCGCCCGTATATATCGTGATTGGAGACGTTCGCGACGCCAGCGGGACTTAATCCTAGTGGGTACTTTGGAAAGTGCAACCAGGGAGCGTGCCTTCTGTTCGAAATATTACCGGCGCCCAGAGCGTAAGTCAATGCTTTTCGGCGAAATTTTTGCCAATTGAAAAATTGTTGAAAGGAGTCGCTTGGGAATCGCCAAATGACAGGTGAACGCGCGGTTGGCCCGAATACTCCCATCAGGACACGAATTATGGCGTCGATACTTCAAAAAACGGGTTTGGCCGGACTGGCGCTGGCATTCGCCATCGCCTCGCTGGCGACCGGCGCCGCCCGGGCGGGTGACGACGAGTTCTACGTAAACACTTTCCGCAGCGTCGGCACCGTGTCCCCGAAAGGCTCCCGCTCCACGGCGATGGGCGGATCGGGCAGGGGATTGGCCGACGGGGTCGCATCCTTGGGCACCAACCCCGCCGCCCTCGGCGCCTTCCAGGGCGCCGGCTACGACATCGGCCTCGGCTACGACTGGCTGGACGACGGCTACGACGACGCCGATCAGCTGACGTTCCGCCTCGGCGGCGCCGTGAACATAAACCGCATCTGTCCGACCGACGGCCCCAACCAGGCGATTGGCGCGCTCCTCAACATTCAAAGTTACTCAGGCGCCGCCAACGTAGAGATGAAACGCGAGCAGACCGGCGTCCTGATGGGCTACGGCCTGCAACTGTCCGACAATCTGCTGGGCGGCGTGTCCGTCGCCCTGTTCGACGGCAAATGGTCGAGCGATCCGCAGTCCCCCACCGACACCCTGTATCTCGACCGCAAATTCACAGGCGGCGATTTCAAGCTGGGCGCCCTCTACCGCTGGTGCGACGAAACCACGGTCGGCGGCACGCTGGAATACGCCACCGGCTCCTGGCGGGAAAAGGGCGGCTATGCGGCGGGAGCCGGGTCCGGGGATCTCGACCGCTTCGGCATCGGCGTCGGCATTGCCCACCAGTATGCGGAAAACACCCTTATCCTGGGCGATCTGTGGTACGATCGCGTCAAGGCGAAAACTCCCGGCATCTTGAGCGAAGACGACAAATCGTGGGGTCTGTCGGTCGGCGTCGAACAGCAGCTCATACCCGAGCTCCTGGCTCTTCGCGGCGGCCTGTACTACGATCACACCTCGTACAGTAGCAGCGGCGCGTCGCAATTGGTCGGCGGCGGCTCCTACTCCAAAGGCCGCTACGGCATCACCGCCGGCGCCGGAATCAAGCTGTACTCGTTCGAGCTGGGCTATTCATTGGACGTAAACTCCGGGGGAGACGTCAAGAATCTCCTGGATTTATCGGCGGAGTGGTGACAAGCCGCTCCGCGACAGAGGCGGAGGGAGAGGATGGGAGCGGTCGCCGCCAGGCGATCGCTCCCTATTTATTCCGGGGGAAATTCGGTGACGACGACGCGGTTGCGGCCGCCGGCCTTGGCGTCGGATAGGGCGGAGTCGGCGAGGCCGAGGGCGAAGTCGATAAAGTTGATTTCGCTTTTTTGGTGTTTCGGGGGAATGGAGACGACGCCGAAGCTGGCTGTGACGGTAACGGCTTTTCCTCCGAGGTTGACCGGGTTGTCGGCGATGAGGCGGCGGATGCGTTCCGCCGCGTTTTTACCCTGTTGGGTACTGGCCTGGGGAAAGAGGTAAACGAATTCCTCGCCGCCGAAGCGGCCCATGATGTCGTTGGTTCGCAGGGCGGACGAGCCGATTTTGGCGATATGGCGCAGCGCTTCGTCGCCGTGCAGATGGCCCAGGGTGTCGTTGACCTGTTTGAAATGGTCTATGTCCATCAGGGCGAGGCAGCACGGGCGGCTCATGATGGCGGCGCGCGCCAATTGCATTTCCGCCTGGGCGAAGAAGGAGCGGCGGTTGAGAAGGCCGGTGAGCGGATCGTGTTCGGCCATGTATTTGAAGTTTTCCTCGCTTTTTTGCAGCGCGGCGAGGGCGGCGCCGCGCTTTTCCACCTCCACTTCGAGATTTTGCGCCATTTGGCGAAGTTGCTCTTCCTTCTGCTTGAGATCGGACAGGGCGTCGCTGAGGCGCTGCGCCATCTTGTTGAAGGCGATGGAAAATTCGCCCATGAAGTCGATGCGCTGGCTGAAATCGCCGCTTTCGATTTGCCTGAGCTGCCAGACGAGGTGGAGCATGTTCGCCTGCAGCGCCTTCAGCATGCCGGCGAGCGGGCCGCGCTGGCTTATGTCGCAGGAGAAGTCGCCCCTGGCGTAGTTGCCGAGCTGGCGGCGCATTTCGGCCAGGTAGGCGTGGATGTTGGCGACGTCCTTGTTGTCGGCGAGTTCGGGGGGGAGCTCCGGCAGGCGGGCGGAATACAGCAAGTCGAGTATGTGATCGAGCGCCCGATCCATGCGGGTGATCGATTCGGGGCATTTCGGCGGATGAGCTGGGTTCGAGTCAGTCGTCACTGGCGGTTTTGTCATTTTCCGGCGGAGTCAGGCTGGCGCGGAAGCGACACGTGCGCTCCCCGGTGCACCAGCAGTCGATCTCTTTCACCTCGAACGATTTTCCGGTGAACGCGTCAAGTATTCCCTTTATGAATCCTTCGTCGTACACGCAAATTTGATCGCTGGTGTCGGGAAGGCCGGAGCAATCGAGATCTTCGTCCACCGTAAGTTGGAATGTCAGGGTATTGAGATCGACTCTTTCAAACCGGACAATGCCAATGGACAGGTCGCGGAACTGATCCTGGATTATTTTCGCCAGCTCGCCGACATCCTTGGCGCCTGCGCAATAGCGCTCGAAAAATGCTTTGCCCGCCATGGCGCCCGATTCGCGGAAAATGTCGTCGGTCACTTTGGTGCCGAAGCGTTTTTCAAGGATGTCGCGCATGGTGAACTGAAATAAACGGTATGCCAGAATGGAAGTTGTATCGCCAAGGCCGGGCCGCGCCGCGCCGTAGTCTACCCCGACCAAATCCCAATTGAAGCAATACTTTCTGTCGTTCTCGCTCATGGTGTACCCCTTTTGGCGCTTTACCCCAAAGCCACTCGAAAAGCCGGTTTTGCAGCGCACGGGTCAGTGTGTTTTCCGATGAGTATAAAAGATGCAAAATCTTTCGTCAACCGCCAATGCCGGCGGGTTTGAACCGGCTCCCTAATTTAATGTATATTGATAGGAAAAAAGACTCGTTTTTTTCCGGCATCGCCGAGTTCTCCCGGTTTGCGCCATGTTCCGGCACGCCGCCTCTTGTCAAGCCGCCTTGTCAAAATGACCAAACGCGCGCTGTCAAAAATTTCGGAACGGCAAAAACGGCCGAGATTATCCTGCCCGTAACACAATGGAATAGGGCACTTAGGATGATTTTGGCGTTTTTCCGGCAAAAAAAGAATTGTGTGGCACTTGCTTTGCTTTGCAAGTTGGATAGGATTTTCTCCTTTATGAACTGCGTGGTTCAATCCTTGATTGAACCGCGGTTTTTTTACAGGTTCGACTATAGATACTGTCTTGGTATTGTCGTGTCTTTTTTTGTGGAGGAACAAGCAAATGGCAGTTAAACCTTTGGGAGACAAAATCCTGGTCAAGCGTCTGGAAGCCGAGGCAAAGACGAAGGGCGGCATCGTCCTTCCCGACAGCGCCAAGGAAAAGCCCCGCGAAGGCCGCGTCGTCGAGGTCGGCCCCGGCAAGGTCCTGGACGACGGCACCCGCGGTTCCATGCAGATCAAGAAGGGCGATCGCATCCTGTTCACCAGCTACGCCGGCACCGAAATCAAGGTCGACAGGGAAGAATTCCTCATCATGTCCGAGGACGACGTGCTGGCCGTGGTGGCGGAATAGTTTTTCCGCTCCCCCAAGAAACGCATTGAATTTCCGTAAACCAACTTTTCATGGGAAAGCAAGATTATGGCTGCTAAAAAATTGGCGTTTGATTCCGAAGCGCGCGAAGGCATCCGCGCCGGCGTAAAGAAACTGGCCCAGGCCGTCAAGGTCACCCTCGGCCCCCGCGGCCGCAACGTGGTCATCGAAAAATCCTACGGCTCCCCCACCGTCACCAAGGACGGCGTCACCGTCGCCAAGGAAGTGGAACTCGAGGACAAGTACGAGAACATGGGCGCCCAGATGGTGAAGTCGGTCGCCTCCAAGACCTCCGACGTCGCCGGCGACGGCACCACCACCGCCACCGTCCTGGCCGAAGCCATCTTCGACGAAGGCCTCAAAAACGTCGCGGCCGGCGCCAGCGCCATGGCCCTGAAGCGCGGCATCGACAAGGCGGTCGAGACCGTCGTCGCCGAATTGAAGAAAATCTCGAAGCCCGTCAAGGCCAACAAGGAAATCGCCCAGGTCGCCACCGTCTCCGCCAACGGCGACGAGGAAATCGGCAACAAGATCGCCGAAGCGATGGACAAGGTCGGCAAGGACGGCGTCATCACCGTCGAGGAAGGCAAGGCCCTCGACACCACCATCGACCTGGTCGAAGGCATGCAGTTCGACCGCGGCTACCTCTCCCCCCACTTCGTCACCTCCGTCGAGGATATGGAAGCGGATCTCGAAAACGCCTACATCCTCCTCTACGAGAAGAAGATTTCGTCCGTCAAGGACATGCTCCCCATTCTCGAGAAAATCGCCCAGTCCCGCCGCCCGCTCCTCATCGTCGCCGAGGACGTCGACGGCGAAGCGCTGGCCACCCTGGTGGTCAACAAGCTCAGGGGCACCCTGAACGTCTGCGCGGTCAAGGCGCCCGGCTACGGCGATCGCCGGAAGGCCATGCTCGAGGACATCGCCGTCCTCACCGGCGGCCAGGCCATTTTCGAGGATCTCGGCCTCAAGCTCGAGAACATCGACATCGCCGCCCTCGGCCAGGCCAAGAAGATCGTGGTCGACAAGGAAAACACCACCATTATCGAAGGCGCCGGCAAGGCCGACGCGGTCAAGGGCCGCATCGAGCAGATCCGCCGCGAAATCGACGCCACCACCTCCGATTATGATCGCGAAAAGCTGCAGGAACGTCTGGCCAAGCTGTCCGGCGGCGTCGCCCAGGTCAACGTCGGCGCGGCCACCGAGGTCGAGATGAAGGAAAAGAAGGCCCGCGTCGAGGACGCCCTCCAGGCCACCCGCGCGGCGGTTGAGGAAGGAATCGTCCCCGGCGGCGGCGTGGCCCTGATTCGCTGCCTCCCGATCCTGGAGAAGGTCAAGACGGCCGGCGCCGACGAAAAGACCGGCGTCGACATC
>JAVBRW010000144.1:0-4661 GCA_031547475.1 Planctomycetota bacterium | reverse complement strand
CGTGACCATCACCGAGATGCTGGATTACCTCAAGGACGATGACAGCACCAAGGTCATCTTCATTTACCTGGAGGGCGTCGCGGACGCGCGCGGTCTGGTGGAGACCGCCGCCCGGGTGACCGGGCAAAAGCCCATCGTGGCCATCAAGTCGGGCCGCACCGCCATGGGCTCCAAGGTAGCCCAAAGCCACACCAGTTCCATCGCCGGCGACCATACGCTGTATTCCGGCGCGTTCGAGCAGGCCGGCATCATCCAGGCGGACTCTGTCGCGGAACTGTTCCACACGACGCGCGCGCTGGACAAGCTGCCCCTGCCCAAGGGCAATCGCGTCTGCGTCGTCACCGTGGTCGGCGGCCCGAGCATCATCTGTGTCGACAAGCTGTTCGACCGGGGGTGGGCGCAAATGGCGCCGATGTCGGATGCGCTCAAGGCCGATCTGCGCAAATGCCTTTCTCCCTCGGCCACCATAGGGAAGCCCGAGGGCTTTATCGACATGACGGCCTCGGTAACCGACGAGATGCACTACGACGTGCTCAGCCTGCTGATGCGGGACGACGACATCGACGGCATCATTTTCCTGACCACGCCGCCGGGCTACAGCAATGAGGAAAGCATGTCCGACGCGATCATCCGGGCCTACAACTGTGTCCCGGACGAAAGGAAAAAGCCGCTTCTCACCGTTCTGATCTCCGGGTCGGCAGTGAACACCAGCCGGAAAATCTTGGAAGCCGCCAATCTTCCCACCTTTGAATATCCCGACGATGCCGCCGTCGTCATGTCCGACATGATTCAGTATGCGGAATATCGACGGCGTTTGGCTGCGGAACGCGCGGCCGGCGAAGGAGGCGCGTGAGATGACAGCAAAGGAAATCCTTGCGGCGGCAGTTGCGGATAACCGGGCGCGTCTGGCCGAGCACGAAGCCTACGAGGTCTGCCGGGCCTATGACATTCCCGTGCCGGAGTGTCTGTTTGTCCGGGAAACCAAGCGGGCCGGCGAGTTGTGCAGGAATCTGAGCTACCCCGTGGTGCTGAAGATAGTGTCTCCCGACATTGTCCATAAATCCGACGTGGGCGGCGTCATCGTCGGCGTCAAGGATCCCGACGAGGTGCAGGCCGGATGCGACCGGATGATACAGACCGTGTGCGAGCGGGCGGGCGATGTCCTCCTCGACGGGAGTCTGGTCAACGCCATGGTGTCCGGCGGCATAGAGGTCGTCATCGGCGGCATGAACCACCCGCAGTTCAAGTCGGTGGTGATGTTCGGGCTCGGCGGCGTGTACGTCGAGGTGTTCCGCGACATCGCGTTTCGCATGGCGCCCCTTAACGAGGCGGAGGCCCTGCGCCAGATCAAGGCCACCAAGGCGTATACGCTGCTTTCGGGCGCGCGGGGAGCCTTGCCCTGCGACCTGAAAGCGCTGGCGCAAATGATTGTGAACACCGGCAGGCTTTTGGTCGAGAACCCGGAAATCAGGGAGATCGACCTCAATCCCGTCATGGCGAGCCCCGAGGGGGCCCGGGCGGTAGACGCGCGGATTATCCTGTAATCCATAAGCGTATTGAAACCGATATTGCCAAAGTGACAATGTAGACACGTATGTGTCCCCGTTGCGGGAAATGCGGTGTGTCGACTCCTGGTAAGGAATTGAAAACAGGACGATTGCCGACTTGCAGCATTGGTGTCGTTGAAAACGCGAAGATATGAAGGCAATCGCCCATGCCATCCCACCAGGAGGAAAACAGCGCGCTTTCCGTTCCCCGGCTGATCCTGATTTTTCTGCTGCTTTCCGTCGCCAACTTGTACAGCGTATTTCAGCGTTCGGCGCTGGCCGTCGTCTCCTCCGATCTGAGCGCCGAGTTTTTCATGACGCCGTCCCAGCTCGGTACGCTGTCATCCTGTTTCCTCTACGCGTACGCGGTGATGCAAATACCTTCGGGGTTGCTGACCACCCGTATCGGCGTACGAAGCCTGATTGTCGTCTCGATCCTTTCCTCGGCCGTGTTCAGTTGCTTTTTTATCCAGCTCACCACCGCCGGGGGACTGATGCTGTTTCGCGTCCTGATCGGTATATCCTGCTCATTTATTTATGTCCCGGCCATTAACGAGATACGAAAGCTGGCCCCTGCGAGCTGGACAACCGTTTTGATCGGCGTCTTCATGTCGGCGGGCCATATGGGTTCCTTGCTGGCCGCGACTCCCCTCAAGATGCTGTGCGAAATGTTCGGCTGGAGAAGCGTATTCCTGTGGCTGACCGGGATTATTCCCCTTTTTGTGGGTCTTTTGATCTGGCTGTTGCTGCCCCGCGAACCAAAACGGGACAAAACCGCGGTCAAGCCGCTCGCCGTCGTCCTGGGGGAGATGGGGCGAAGCTTTCGCTATATGCTGTACCCCGGCGTCCTCGCCGTGATCCTGTGGTCTGTTTTGGCCGGCAGCCCCAGGCACGCCTTTTCCAGCGTCTGGATAGCCCAGTTCTACGAGAACGCGGCGGGCTACTCCCTTGGCGCGATGAGCGACCTGGCGCTTTGTCTTTCCATTGGCTGCATCTTGGGCGGGCCGATCTGCGGGCGCGTCGCCAACCGCCTGGGCGTGATGAGGACCCTGATCATTACCACGCTGGCGGCGGGTGTCATCTGGCTTCTGCTGGTTCCCGCCGAACTGGCCTTTGCCTCGCCGGCGATGCAGATGGCGCTCATGGTACTGCTCGGGGTTGTCGGCACGGGCGGGTTTACCTGCGCTTTCGCCGCGGTCAAGTACTTTGATATTCCCCAGGCGGCCGGACTTTTTACCGCTTTCGTCAACTCGTTGAATTTCTTCGCCAGCGCCGTGATATCCCAGCTTATCGGCTTGACAGTGGAACACTTCACGCGGGTCGAGCCCATTTTCCTGTATGGAGGGGTCTTTGCCGGCTTTTGTGCGATGAGCTTCGCGATTGCCCTGGTGCTCGGCTTTGTCAATCGGAAATATATCGGACATTGACCGCTTAGCGGGTAAAATGATAATCGACCGGAATCAAGACAGTGCCGGGGATCTTCCATCGGGGATAAGGAACGCCAAGATGATTTTCAAACAAAATAAATTCGCCGCCTCCACCGGTAAAGTTTACCAGTATCTCTTTGGGGAGATCATTTATGGTCGCCTGAAGCCGGGGACCGCGTTGTCCGAGGTGGAAATTGCCGATAAATTGACCATCAGCCGCACTCCGGTTCGCGAAGCGTTGATGAAATTGGAGAGCGACGGCCTGGTCGTCCGCTATCCATCGCGGGGGTGCTTTGTGTCGGAAATCACGGTGCATGACGTCGAGGAGATTTTCGAGTTGCGCATCCAGCTGGAAATCTGCGCGTTGCGCAACTCCTATCGGCGCATCTCCGAAAAGGAATTCGAGAATCTGGAGGCGAAACTCGAAGCCCTTACCCAAGAGACCGCGATGGATGAATACTACGAGACGGACCGCGAATTGCACAGCCTCATCCTCAACTACTGCGGCAACAACCGCCTCATCGACTTCCTCGGCATCCTCAACGCCCAAATCGAGCGTTTGCGGGTCATTTCCGCCAGCAATCCCCGGCGGCTCGGCAGCTCCCGCAGCGAACACCTGGATATCGTCAAGGCCATGCGGGCGTACGACCTGCCGCTCGCCGAAAAGTTGCTTGCCGCCCATATCGGCAACGTCCGCGACAGCACCATTGAGGTCTGCAAGTACATGCATACCGTGCCAGTCCCCGCCGCTCGAGAACAACTTGAGCAACGGCAGCTAGTTAGAGAAATTGGGATCCGATAGGGCTGAATTCGTTCCCGGTCGGATTCAAGGTCGACGAGTATAATAATGCATTGCTCCGTTTCGGGAATCATGAAACGCATTGCCTTGATTGCGCTTGGCGTCCGAAATGTCGTCATTCCGAGCGGAGCGGGCCCGGCCTCGCCGGAGCCCGTGAAGTCGAGGCATCAACCGCACGGTTGGTTCGTAACGAAAAGGGAACGGTGGCGGCATGTGTTGAATGCGTTCCCTTCCCGCACCGAACCAATCTGCAGGTTGATTCCTCGGCTTCGCGGGCACCGGCTGGGCCGGGCCCGCTCCGCTCGGAATGACGACATATCAGACGCAAAGCGCAATCAAGGCAATGTCATTTGATGATGTCCGAAACCGGAACAATGCATTGACAGTACCACTCCCCATTTTCAACGTCCCCGGGATCCCCGCGTTCGCGAGGATGGCGTGCGGGTCGGAACCGCGGGACATTTCCCCCAAAAAAAGGTTTGACGCATCCTCTGAACCCCATACGGGTTGACAGATTGGGGGCAGCGTGAAAGAAACGTGAAAGAAAGTGCATGAAATAGGAGATAAAGTGTATTGTGCAATTCGGGGCGGGAAGGTATGCTCATTGTCAGAGGCGAGCCACCACGGAGAGACCACACTGACTTCATCGGATGCGGCGAAATCCCCGATCCACCAACCTACTGCTTATACTGCAACGGAGAGTCTCCGGTCTTTTTTTTGAAGATCCGGGAAAAATAATAGGGCGACTCGAAACATAAACGATAGGCGGTTTCCTTCACCGACAGGCCGGAACGAAGCAAATCGATGGCGGCCTTGATTTTTTTGTCCAAATAATACTGGTGCGGCGTCATGCCCGTCGCGTCCTGGAATATGCGGGAGAGCCGGTCG